>CAZKNI010000304.1:0-3272 GCA_964554055.1 uncultured Phycisphaerae bacterium
GCAGGAGATTTTTGGGCGATTACATTCTAACGCAAACAGATGTTGAAGAGGGCAAATGTTTTGAGGACGACATAGCCTATGGCGGCCATGACCTTGACGATCATAGGCCATTAGATAATACAGCTAATATATTTGCGTACAGCATTCCGCCTTTATACGGAATTCCGTACAGATGTTGTTATTCTCGAAATATTGAAAATCTTTTGTTGGCTGGCAGATTAATTAGCGCAACTCACATTGCTCACAGTAGCTTACGCGTAATGCGCACGGGCGGAGCAATCGGGCAGGCAGTCGGATTGGCAGCAAGCCTTTGCAAACAATATAATTGTAGGCCAAGAGATATTTATAAAGACAAAAATAAGCTTAACGAGTTGCAACATAAAGTGTTATGCAATGACGGAACAATATTGGCGAGAACATATAGAGATGAAAACGATTTGGCACAATTAGCGCAAGTATCTGCGAGCAGTGAAGTTATATTTAACAATCAAAATATAATGACATCTGTGCCCCTTATATCGCAGGCGGGCAATTTGTTGTGGAATTGGCCCGAGCAGCTACAAGCAGTAGAAATGTATCTTGTTAATACGTCTAATGAATTGCAACAAATGACTTTGCGCGTTTTCCGGGCAAAGCGAACTCGCAAATGGAAAACATTAGATGAATATAACAGCTTTGGCAGAAATGATTTACGTGATTGCGCTTTTGAAGAAATATTCAAACAGGAGTTTACTCTCGAGAGTATGTTTGCGGGTTGGCGGAGAGTAAATTTTTCGCCGCAAGTTATTATAGGGCAAAAAGATATGTTAAGTGATGACGACCGTGTAATTATTGCACTCGATGAAAATCCGAAAGTAAAGTGGGGATTGTCGCAAGAGAAGTTTGAAATAGCTGAAATGATAGAGCATAGCCATCATTCCGCTCAGTGGCTTAGCCCATTAGGTGTTATGGCGTCGATGAGGTCTATACCAGTTATCCCTCTGGGGGAAGCGGAAAATATCAAAAATGGATTTCACAGAAGGTTTTCGAAAGCGCCTTTGAATATGTGGATTTCGGAGCCTAAAGAGGGTTTGCCCGCTCATATAATGTTGAGCTGGGCTAAGACAGTGGAGTTTGATATGATAGAGATTACGTTTGATAATCTCACGGAACGTCGCGAAGAAGCAGCATGGGAATCGGGAAAGCGAGTTGTCGATTTTTTGGTGAAGGAGTATGCAATAGAAGTTTGGGTTGATAAAGAGGAACGCTGGGTTGAAGTTGTGCGTGAAGATTGCAATTATCATCGTTTTCGTCGGCATAAAATTTCGCGTGTCTCGGCAAATAAATTGCGTTTGACTGTTTTTGCGACGCATAAGGAAAATGAAAAAAAGCCGGCGAGGGTTTATCGGATAGGCGTATATAATTGCGGTTAATCAGATTGATTTATTAACATGTTAAATAGATTTGTATGATATAAGGAAATATTTGTAGAAATGGATGATAAAAATAGGGTTGACGGGCTATCACAACAATCGAAGTGGGCGTTGCATAAACGGCTTTATCATTGGGCGATACATTGGGCGGATACTCCTTACGGTTCTCCGGCAATGGCATTGCTGGCGTTTTCGGAAGCAATATTCTTTCCTGTTCCGTCGGACGTTCTTTTGATAGCATTGTGTTTGGGGCGTCCTAAACGGTCGTTTTTTTACGGTATCATATGTGTGAGCTTTAGCATTATAGGCGGATGTGTTGCATTCGGACTGGGGTTATTGTTAGGGGGCGAGCGTGTTGTTGAGATGTTTGATTTTGTACATTTAGGTAACAAAGCTCAGCAGGCGATGGAGTTGTATAAGGAATATGATTTTTGGGCTGTTGCGACGGCAGCTCTTACGCCTGTTCCTTATATGGTTTTTAGCTGGCTTGGGGGGATATCACATATAAGTTTTCCGAAATTTGTGATTACGTCTATTGTATTTAGGTCGATGCGATTTTTTTCGGAGTCAGCATTGATTTATCTGATAGGACCTAAAGCGAAAGAATGGATAGAAAAATATTTTAACATCGCCAGCGTAATTGTTATTATTTTACTTGCGATTATTTTTTTAGCATTGCGTGCATTGTCGAAGATGTTTTTATAATGTTTTTCATTTTTAGAAATCAAAAGATTTACAGATTTATGTATTTATTTATGTTTTTGACCGGAATACGGAGAAAATGAGATGTCGGAAATTTATGATGTAATAATTGTCGGAGCGGGACCTGCAGGATTGTCAGCAGCACTTTACGCGGGAAGAGATAGGCTTAAAGTGCTTGTATTAGATAAGATGATTCCCGGCGGGCAGATTAATAATACGGATAGGATAGAAAATTTCCCCGGGCATATAAGTATAAGCGGGCCCGAATTAGTGGAAAAGTTGCAGACACAAGCAAGAAATTTCGGCGCTGAAATTCGTCAGCTTACGGAAGTTACGGGTATAGAAAGGCACGGAGATTTGTTCAATGTTGTGATAAAAGGGACAGAAAAGCTTGTATCGAAAAGTATTATTCTTGCTCCCGGTAGCGATTACAGGAAGCTTGGAGTTCCGGGGGAAGAAGAATTTCGACAAGCAGGCGGAGGAGTTAGCTATTGCGGCACGTGCGATGGCCCGTTTTTTAAGGACAAAATTGTCGTAGCGGTTGGCGGAGGCAATACAGCGTGTGAGGAAGCTGTTCATTTGACAAAATTTGCACAAAAAGTGTATTTGATACATCGTAGGCAAGAGTTTCGGGCTCAGAAGGTATTACAAGAAGAAGTGATGGAAAAAGTAGCTGAAGGGAAAATCGAACTTGTACTGGATACGGTTGTTAGCAGTATCGAGGGGCAAGAGCGAGTAGAATATGTGAAGGTGAAAAATGTGAAGACCGGCGAAGAGAAGGAAATCGAATGCGACGGAGTGTTTATTTTTGTCGGGATGATACCTAATACGGGATTTTTAAAGGGGTTTGTCGAGCTTGACGAAGCAGGGTTTATTCAATGCGAACCTATGTATCTTCGTACATCTGTTGCAGGAGTGTTTGCTGCGGGTGATTGCAGAGTTGGCTCTGCGAAGCAGCTGGCGACTTCTTGCGGGGACGGCGTAAATGCTGCAATGGCATTGAAATATTATTTGAAAGAGCCTGATTGGTGGAACAGGTGAAAAGCAGGCACGGGCGAAAGAACGTAAGCTGTGAAACGTTGGCCGTCAACCGTAAACAGTAGGCTGTGAGCAGCGTGTCTTGAAATGTGCGAATGTGAAATAGCTGATGATTTTGGC
>CAZKNI010000305.1:0-3197 GCA_964554055.1 uncultured Phycisphaerae bacterium
AGCCTGTTCTTGCTCGCGGCGAGAGATGATGCGACGATGAAAGCTGTTCCCCGCGAACGGCTCTAATCCGTATTTCTCACACATTTTGAATTTGAACTGATTTTTAGGCAGGCAATGCAAGTTTACTTTTTTCAGCATCTCGTTTTTTGAAATTCAAATGCTCGCCGGCTACACTCTGCCATATAAAAGCCTTTCTTTTGGATACAGCTTTTCTCGCAATTCTTTGTAAATTTAACATTAAGGCTTTTTGTTTCCCCAAAAATAGCGTTTTTCTGTGAGAATTGTAGGCTAAAAGTTTTCTACGGTAATTTAAACTTTATTAAAACATCTCTTCAGGCGGCTCGGGATTATGCTCAAACTTATTTAACGGGCATTTCTCACACACAGGGGTTTTCCGCTTGCAATAATTTTTACCTGTCGCAACCAATAACGCGTGATACTCGTTAAACAGTTTAACATCAGAATCCAAATTGCTCTCGAATAGCTCTTTTATCGTTTCATAATCGGCATCATATTCAATCAACAGATGTCTATGCGCTATTCGCCATGTATAAGCATCTATCACAAACGTCGGCTTATGTGCTGCATACAAAATAATATCATCAGCTGTCTCTCTTCCGATACCCGAAACAGACAATAATTCCTCTCGCATTCGCTCAATCGAAAGAGAAAAAAATTTATCGAGATTTCCCTCGTAATTTTCATACAGAAATTTCATAAGATTTTTCAATCGTTTTGCTTTAACATTAAAATATCCTGCTGGCCTAATTAACTCTGCCAATCTCGCATGTTCTATATCGTTAAGTTTTTCAATATCTATCAAATTTTCCCGTTTGAGATTCGCTATCGCCCTTTCGACATTTGCCCAGTTTGTATTTTGAGTAAGCACGGCGCCTATAGCGATTTCGAGTGCGCCGTCGCCAGGCCACCAATTTTGTGGCCCGAAATGTGCATACATAGCTTCATACATCTGCATCAATTTTTCGCGAATGGAAGCCATTTTATCTTCCCTTTTTCTGTCTGATAACAAAAACCCTATCGTTAGGACGAAGCACATATTCCGATTTTATGCCAACAGCTTGGCCCTTTTTAACGCATTGAATCGGCTGATGTTCAATTTCCATCGAGCCAACAGTCTGTTCGACAACACCTGTCGTAGGCCCTTGAATCATTATCCTGTCGCCTATCGTCAATTCTCCTGTTTCTATTTTTATTTCCGCAACGTTTATTCTCTTGTAAAATTTTTGGACAAAGCCAACATAATGTTTTTCTTCGGTAGCAACGCTGCCATACTCTCGGGAAAAATCATCAGCAGTCGGCACTCCGAGATAAAACCCCGTATGTAATCCGCGATTATAAACTGTTTTTAGCTTGCGTATCAGTGATTCGACAAGAAGATTGTCAAATTTACCCGCTGCAATCGCATCGATAGCTCGCCTATAACATTCGGTTACAACCTTTACATATTCCGCATTACGATTGCGCCCCTCGATTTTCAACCTTTTGACCCCGATAGCAATAAGCTTATCAATTATCCGCAACGTACACAAGTCTTTGGGACTCATAATATAATCTTGTCCGACAATTAGATGATGCCCATCTACCGTATCACACACAAGATATTCACGTCGACAAGGTTGAATACATTCGCCACGATTAGCGCTTTTGCGAAAAATCTCTTGAGACATAAAACATCGTCCCGAGATGCTCACACACATTGCCCCGTGACAAAAAACTTCTATATCGACATTTAATCCGTCGCGATTAACATTGTCGATTATTTTCTTTACGCGCTCAATTGACAATTCCCGTGCAAGATTAACGCTGACAGCTCCCTGCTTAGCAAAAAACTTCAACGCTTCATAATTACTCACACTCGCTTGCGTGCTAATATGAACAGGAATATTGCGATTGCGTGCTTCACTTATTACGGCAAAATCCCAAGCAATAATCGCATCAACATTACAACTTTCGGACACATCTAAAATCTTGTTCAGAACGGTCAGCTCATCATCATACACAATCGTATTAAGCGTCAGATATGCCTTTACATTATTGTCATGACAAATTTTCACAATAACGGGCAACTCGCTAAGCTCAAAATTCTTAGCGGTAGCTCGCATATTCAATTGTTTTACACCGAAATATACCGAATCCGCACCCGCCCGAATAGCAGCTGTCAACGAAACCCTATCCGAAGCGGGAGACAATAATTCCACTCTGCACATAAAATCCTCATAAAGTCAATTAAGGTTACGTTATGATTTTATACACATTCCTAATGAAAATGCAATGGCAATACATGAGAAAGGCTATTTGTGAGTAACATTATTCTTGAGCAAACAAGTTTGTTCTGTTTAAGCCAATTTGCAGAAACTGATTAACATTCTCGTATTACTCCGTTCTATGAGCAAAAGCTAACGAAGCAGTCTAATTTCGATTATCTATTTCCCAGATAAATGTTTCCCAAGGTTTAACGCAAATAGACAGTGTTCCCTTCCTAACCGCTAAATTGGAAATATTACGCGTCGAAAACATTGGCAACAATCTCGCGCTATCAACATAAGGTTTAAGCGAAAACACAACCTGTCTTTCTGTCGGCCAATTGTTTATCATTAAAATATACGTTTTCTTATCTCTTTTCCAAACTCCGACGATTAATTCCTTGCTGCAATATTGAGTAAGATTTGGCACAGGCAATACATCACTTGCAGAACCGATAATTTTGACAAATTCTTTGAACTCTGCCAAAATCGGCTTAACTGTTTTCTCCAGATATGCCGGCTTCAATTCCGCACTTTTTAAGAACGGCTTCTTGACGCTTCGCCAATAAGACCAAAAAAACAATCCTTGCGCCCTTTCCGGCAGAGTGCTAAACATAAGATATCTAAGCTCCACTTCATTCGGATATCTGGGAAACCCAAAACATTGAATAAAGGGAAACATACAATCACATTTCTTGCTTACTTTACCGTAAAACTCCGCCTGATGATTAAGCATCGATTTCGGAAACTCAGCTGTTCTCACGGGATAATAATCGGGCATGATAATATCAGCACATTTTGTCCAGTCCCACCAATTCTCAATCCAACTTAGGGCAATAGCATCGAGTATATTAGGTGTCTCTTTCTTTACGACTTTATGAAACTTCACAAGCCTTTCGGGTTTCATTCCGGGACGATGAGGCTCATCATATA
>CAZKNI010000306.1:0-6145 GCA_964554055.1 uncultured Phycisphaerae bacterium
TATAAAAATTGTTGAGCTTAATACGATTGAAGACATCGAAACAATTACTCAACCGGTGCTAATTGCATTAGCTGTCAAAATAGGCAATGCAAGATTAATTGACAATATTATTGTAGATGCAAAAGGAAATGATATTATAATAAGCTGATTGATTTTGTTTGCTCGCAGCTAAAATATTGTTGCAATATACTTGTTATTTTACGGAATATCACGAATGTTAGTTAAATTACTTAAATCCAAAATACATAGAGCGAAAGTAACTCAAGCTGATTTGAATTATGTCGGCAGCATCACAATAGACCAAAACCTAATGGAAGCTGCCAATATTTTGCCAAATGAAGCTGTCCTCGTTGCCGACGTAGATAATGGCACTAGGCACGTTACTTATGCAATTCCGGGTCAAGCTGGAAGCGGAATAATATGCATAAACGGAGCAGCTGCTCGGCTTGTGCATGTCGGAGACATCGTTTTAATAATGGCTTTCGGATATTTCGATGAAAAAGAAGCAAAAAATCATCAAGCTAATATTGTTATAATGAACGAACGGGATAATACAATAAAAGAAATTATACATTATTGACAAATTCTTTTCGTTAATGTCATAATCCTTATGATAATAATATTGAATATTGGAGTTAAATAAATGCATCCTACATTGTTTCATTTAGGGCCTATTCCAATCCGTTCTTACGGATTTATGATGATGTTAGGTTTCCTGGCAGCTGTCATTACATCATCTCGTCGAGCAAAAAAATGTGGAGCAGACCCGGAATTTGTAACGAATTTGGCATTGCTGGCATTATTAAGCGGCGTTATAGGTGCACGTATATTTTATGTAATTCATCATTGGCCTTTATTCGCTGCAACCGAAAATCCAATCTGGTCTGCTATCAATCTGACAGCTGGCGGATTAGAATTTTATGGCGGATTCTTGACAGCTGTCTTATGTATCTATATTTATCTGAGAAGGAAGAACAAATCCATTCGCTGGTATCTCGATATCCTCGCACCCGCCATTATGTTAGGATTAGCTTTTGGAAGAATAGGATGTTTTCTCAACAGTTGCTGCTGGGGAAAACCGACGACCCTTCCAATAGCTGTCAGATTTCCGTATGCTTCGCTTCCGTTTGAACAGCAATGGAATAAGACACATCTTGTAAAAGTGCCTGCGGAATTCATCTTATACGCTCCGGACAATACGCCATTTCTCATTGACCGCAATTTAATTCAGCTAACAGACGAACAATTAAAAAAGGAGCTGGAAACGGCAAAACCAAATTCAGGAAGAGGCGTATTGCTTAATATACTTAATACGCATCTACAGGAATATCACATAACGATGGCAGGCTTGAGAAAATTAATCAAGCAACTTGATTTGCGAACAAAGCCTATACACCCGACTCAGCTATATTCGTCGTTTATGGCGTTGATGATAAGTTTGTTCCTTAGCTGGTATTTTTGGCATCACAAATATGACGGAGAAGTTTTTGTTTTGATGTTCATTATCTATCCGATAAACAGATTTTTAATAGAAATGCTACGAGCGGACAATCCACATGACACTTTCGGGCTGACCATATCGCAATTTATCAGTCTCGTAGCTATTCCGATCGCCCTTATGGCTTTTATCTCTTTACGATTTCTGCCTGACAAAAGCCCACGAAAATTGGCTGAACTTAGAGAAGCAAACAATGAAAGTGTTTCTGAGAAACAGGAACATAAACAATGAAATTTAATGACTCAATGAATGATATTCGCTAAGAAGCATTTTATATAATTTAATTGTATGATAAGATTTGTTGTGCAAATAATCAGGAGAGCAATATAAATGAGCGATTTCAATGAAATACAAATTTCACAAGCTATTGTCGAATCATATTATAAGAAATTATCCGAACATATTGTTAATGACGTGTTGATTGTAGGAGCTGGACCGTCAGGACTTGTAGCGGGATATTATCTCGCAAAAAAGGGATTTAAAGTTACGATAATTGAGAAACGCATTTCAACAGGCGGAGGAACTTGGGGAGGCGGAATGGCGATGAATCAGGTCGTCGTACAAAAAGAAGCTCTTTCCATTATCGATGAATTTGATATCAGACACAAAGAATATGAGCAAAACAAGTTATACATCATAGACGCTGTCGAGTTAGCAGCTGCCCTGACATTAAAAGCTCTTCACGCAGGCGCTTCGATATTAAATTTAATAACATTCGAAGATATATGTATCCATAACGAACGCGTTACGGGACTTGTCGTCAATCGCACAATGATTTCCGGCAATCTTCACGTTGACCCTATAACATTAGCAAGCGATGCTGTTATCGACGCAACAGGCCACGAAGCTGTTGTTATAGAAGCTATGCGCAAGCGAGAGCTGTTAAGCAAAACAACGCCTGACGGGAAATTAGCTCTCGAAGGTCCCATGAACGCAACGGAAGGCGAACAGTTTGTTGTTAAGCATGCACAAGAAGTATATCCGGGCTTATGGGTTTGCGGAATGAGTGTATGCGCAACGTTTGGCGGCCCTCGAATGGGGCCGATTTTTGGCGGAATGCTTCTTTCGGGCAGGCGAATTGCTACTCTCATCGAAACGCAATTAAAATAGCAAAAACATTCTCTAAACAATCCGCTGAGAGTATTTCAGCTTGACAAAGTTGACATACTCATATTAATTTTATTTCGATTCAAGCGAAACGACACCGTCATTAAACTGTTCCGGATTGTGCATTACAATCTTTATCAATTCCTTATACAGAGCTACGCTCTTATCCGACGGCGATATCTTCTCAAGTTTCGTTATTAGCTGATTAGCTTTATGAAAATCGCCAATCCAATACGCATATATCATCTGCTCGAACAATTCAATAAATTCGATTTTCTCAATATGCTTACTCTTGTAGCCTACAAGCTCATATACAACGGAGGCTTGTTCTTTTCCGACAACTTTGACCTTGCCGACAAGCCGAGCCAGCAACTCGCTATCACAAGCAAGCTCGTCAACAAGCTGTTTTGTCTTGCCGCATATGAGAATCTGTGTCCCGAAAAATTTATTAGCTGATTCCAATCGTGCTGAAAAATTCACCGTATCTCCAAGGCACGTATAATCAAATTTTCGCGTCGAGCCACAATCGCCAACAACTGCTAATCCCGAACCTATACCGATTCTCATTTTTAGTTTCCTGTCGAGTTTCGGGATTTCGTGTTCCAGATGTTCTTGAATATGAGGAAGATATTCCTGAGAGTCGATAGCTGACAAGCACGCACGAAGAGCGTAATCAGGTTGAGGATTCAATGGCGGATTGAAAAACGCAAATATTCCGTCGCCCTGAAATTTATTTATAAACGCTTGATATTTATCGAGCACTTCCGACATATGCTCGAGATATATATTCAAAAGTCTAACGGTCTGCTCGGGACCTAACTTTTCGCTTAACGATGTAAATCCGGCAAGGTCGCTAAAGAAACAGCTAACGTTACGCTCTTCCGGAGAAAGCACCAAATTATCGGGGTCATCTATAATCTGTTTTACAAGAGAATCGTTCGTATATTGACGAAGCCTGTTAGCAAACATTCGTCTCGTTCGACCTTCGGTAACTTCTTTATAAATGCTTATAGACATCCAGCTGAGAATGACCGCTAACGTCGGAGCAACGAGAGGAACAATAATATGAAACTTTCTAAAAAGGACAAAACAGCCTACAATATAAAATCCGATAAGCACAAACAACAGCCAAGCAAATCCCGCCAAAGAGCTTTTTTCCGAACTTATTAAACTCATCAGCATCCCGACGATAAGAATCAAAAGTAGATTGCTGTTATAATCCGAGCGTATCAAAAACGACTGTTGAAATATCTGATTTAGTATATTAGCGTGCACGATTATACCCGGGCATTCTTTAAATACCGGAGTAGAAACAAAATCGGCAAGAGTAGAAGCTGTGTATCCCAAAAGAATTATTTTGTCTTCTATCATCGGCTTAATATGTTCTTTTTGCCTTTCGACATCTGTTTGAAGCTGAACAATTTCCCTGCGAAGAATTTCGGGCTGATGAATCGCTTGCCACAGATTTTTTATGCTGCTATTCTCTTTGGAACTCTGCTTATCAAACGGCAATTCGGAAACCTGTTCATAAAGCCAATCAAGCTGTTCGATTGCCTTCTCTTCTATCTCCTTGATTTGTTTTTCCGTCCTGCGAAAATCGTCAATTATATTCTGTTCAAGTGGCTGAATTTTGTTAATTGAGACACTTTGTTTCGCTTGTGTCGATTGTGTTGCAGGTTGACTGCTCGAGCCTTTATGCAACAAATATTCCGAACCCATCATCAACAATTTTTTACGCTTAACAAGCGTTTTATATCGTTGATACATATCGGGCGAAAACTCTCTTACAGCTATCAATCGTGCGTTTGTCAATAACGTTTTATATTGAGTAAGACGCTCTATATTAAACGCAAGCTCCAAAACAGCAGCAGCAGGAATCATATTTCGAAAACTTCTCTGCCATTTGTCCGCAATCGGTGCATACCAATTTATGATAAGCTTTCCTTTCCGAGTAAGAGGAATGCGAACGGAAATATCATCCGATTTCCTATGAGAAAGAATCATCTCAAGAGATGTATCACGCATTCTAATATTTTTGGGATTAAACTTCAATTCGTCACACAACGTAGCAAAAGCAATCTGCCTGTATATCCTCTTTTTATAATATGCGAGCAATGTAATTTCGCGTATTTTTCCGTCGATGTCTCTGTTAAAACTGACAAACCCTGCATCGGAACAATTGACAGCTAACTTGGGAATCGGCAGAACCATTTGCACATCATCGCTTAACATCGGCACGCTCGCAGGAAGCTTACCGTTAATAAGCCAGCCAGCTTTGTCTCTTATAATCAAATAAGACTGTACGTAATGATATGCTGATGTTATTTCTTTACGCAATCCAGCTGAAATTGTTTCACGCATTGGAATGAGCTTTTTAATAACATCCTCTATCGTAAAAGACGGATTATCAGAAACAATTTTCAATATCGCCCGACGGACAGCTAATCTTCTAATCGTTGCAAATCTATTTCGAATTTTCTCAATCGGAATATTATATTGATTCGACAACGCTTCCATCGAAACAGTTATATCCTTAGATAAGGCGGATATAAGCCTCTTTTCGGAATCGCTGAGGGCAGGTTTCTCAAAAAAACAGGCAAGGACGACGCCACCATTTTCTTTACACGACTCTGCTAAAATATCATCTTCACTTTGCTTAAGACATTCATTACCGATGTTAGCCAATCGAGGCTTACGAAAAATCAAATCAATCAGAATATCTCTTGCGCCGAGCTGTTTTGTAAGGGAAATAATTTTAGCAATATAAGTCCTTGGCCAAGGCCATTGGCCTATGCTTTCGAGAGAGCCGTCATCAATTCCTATAATACAAAGCTGAGCGCTATCTTTAGCGTTTCCAAAATAACGAAACCGAAAATCGAGAGCGAGGAATTCAAACCGTTTGAGCAAGCCTGCGTAGAAACAAACAGCTATAAGCAGAGTTGCCCCTAATCCCAACAGGATAGAGACTAATTTTATTCTGAGTTGTCTTGATGTTTTCACAAATTAAATAACAAAACAGAGATTATTTTCTTAACCCGCTATTGTTTGGAACCTAAAATATAGCCTACACCGGCACCAGCTCCGACGATTACAATCGCGCCTATAAGCGCAAAAAGTATATTTGACGCAAGCCAAGAAATGAATCCGGGCAAAACTCCCGCTGTCAAAGCGGATGCTGTCAAACCCACGAGTCCAAGCAAAATAGCAGCTGATACAAGCAAACCTGTAAACAAACCCGCCATCGGGTCAACAACCTGCAACATAACAGGTGCAGCTGCAGCAGCCGGCTGCTGAGCCTCTTCGAATCCCTCAAAGGCTTGTTCCTGAGCTTCTTCAACCGCAACAGGTCCCCCTGATTCTTCTTTACCGGAATAAATTTCATCTAACAGTTCCGCACCTAAAGACGTATCATCACTTTCGCGCGACATATCAAGCAGCCCTGACCCGCCTCCTCCTTCTAACGAAAGTTCATCCGTAACGGAAGGCGCTATCTGAGTCTTTGCCATCGGGTCGGCATCCATTCCGGCAAGCTCATCTTCA
>CAZKNI010000307.1:0-3106 GCA_964554055.1 uncultured Phycisphaerae bacterium
AAGGTCGAAAACAATAAGTTTTATATTGTTGTCTAATTTCATATTTCTTATTATAAATTTATTGGAGAAAGTTAAAAGTAAAAGATGAACCGTAAAATATTATACAATTTTGTGAAAAGAACAATAGATGTTATAAGTGCATTGATTGCGTTGATTTTGCTCGCTCCGATAATGCTAATAATAGCAATCATCATCAAACTCGATTCGAAAGGTTCCGCTATATTTGTTCAAGACAGAGTCGGCAAAAACGGTAAAATCTTCAAATTTTATAAATTCCGGACGATGCGCGTAGATGTTGACCCGTACGGCTTTTCGCCAAAAGATTTTAATGACCCCCGTATAACTCGTATAGGAAAATTTTTAAGAAGATTTAGCCTTGACGAATTGCCGCAATTTATAAACGTTCTTAAAGGTGATATGTCTCTTGTCGGACCTCGCCCGCTGCTACCTTGGCAATATGAGAAATGGACAGAACATCAAAAGCGACGATGTGAAGTCAAACCCGGGCTTACAGGCTGGGCTCAAGTAAAAGGTAGAGCTTCTCTGACACATGAAGACAAAATCGAGCTTGATATTTGGTATGTGGACAACGCTAACTTGTGGCTTGATATAAAAATTATTTTGATGACTTTTATAAGAGTAATAAAGGGTGAAGATATCTTAGAGAAGAAATATTCAAAAAATGAACCGGAACAAGATACTGAAATTTCAAAATCTGAGTAAGCATAAACAAGTAATCCACGCAATTACAACTCGCCATTTCGATTCCGATAATAATTTTAATCTTGCCGATTACGCTGGAACAAATACAGAGTCCGCTATCAGGAATCGCCAGCGTCTATGTGAATATTTAAAAATCGACTTTAACAGACTTACAATTGCTCAGCAGACGCATGATAATAATGCAACAATCGTTACCGAAGCAAATTTGGGAACGGGAAAATTTGCAACTGAATTAGCAATACAAAATACGGATGCATTGATAACCGTTTTGCCAAACACGCCCTTGATGATGTTCTCAGCCGATTGTCCGCTTGTAATTATTTACGACTTTAATAATCGGATATTGGCGCTTATGCATTGTTCGTGGCGCTCGATTTCAAAGGGCTTAATTGAAAACACGATTTTCACGATGAAAAAAATTTTTAACAGTAAGCCTCTCAATCTGGCAATCGGCATAGGCCCCGGGGCTGGGAAATGCTGTTATCAGGTCGATAAAAAGTTCATCGAGATAATATCAACATCGAAAAAAGAGCTTATCGAGCACATTCTGCATATATCGCCCGATAAAATGACTTTTGATTTACACGGTGCGATTATCCGCTTGTTACTTAACACCGGAATATCAGAATCACAAATTGAAATAATGAATATTTGTACAATTTGTGATAAACGTTTTTTTTCGTATCGACGTGAAAGTACAAATGCGGGCAGATTTGCCCTTATTGCAAGCTTAATAACTTAAAACATATTTTCCTAAGAGCAAACACAATTGTCTTTTTTAGACGCTATTTGATTATTTACTCTTCAACCGTTGCCGAGTTTATTATAATCGGTTCAACCGGAACATTTTCGTATTGGCCAACCGTATGAGTTTCTACCGCTGCGATATTGTCAACGACGTCCATTCCCTCAATTACCTTTCCGAAAACAGCGTACCCGTCATTTTGCCCCTCGACATAATCGAGAAAATCATTATCAGCTAAATTAATAAAAAACTGTGATGTTGCACTGTCAGGGTCAGAAGTTCGCGCCATTGCAACCGTTCCGCGTGTATTTTTTAAGCCATTATCGGCTTCGTTGACAATAGGCTCTCTTGTAGCTTTTTGAATAAGCTCCGACGTAAGCCCCCCACCTTGTATTACAAAACCGGGAACAACGCGATGGAAAATGGTAGCTCCGTTGCCATCGTTGCCATCATAAAATCCGTCCATAACATACGTGAGAAAGTTTGCAACGGTTTTAGGCGCATCTTGCGCATAAAGCTCTATAACAATATCACCCATTGAAGTCGATAACCTAACTTTCGGATTGCTCACTTGTTCATCCTCCTGATTTTGTTCTTCGTCTTCCTGATTGTCATTATCTTCATCCTCATTTTGCTGTTCTTCGTCTTCCTCTTGTTGCGGATTTTCAAAGACAGCTGTTATTTCCTTATCTTTATTCATTGTTACAAGAGTTGTTTGCGTTATTCCAATCGAAGCGCCTTCCCATTGTTTAAAATTCCAGCCATCGTCCGGAGTAGCTGTCAATTTGACAACTGTTCCTTCGGGATAGCTTGCTGTTTCCGGACTTACAGTTCCCTGGCCTTCGACTTTGACAGTAAGCGTATATTGCTGCGTTGTTACATCACTTGCATCATCATCGCCGCCAATGGGCAATATCTGCCAACAGCCACCTATTAACAAGGCTAAAAGAGAAATTCCATATATTGTCCTCATAAAATCTCCTGCAATCCTATAAAAGGCCTAAAAACTTTATTATATTTACTTAAACCTAAAAAAGCAATGAGTTTATTGCTTTCGTTGAGAAGGAAGCGGAATATTCAAATAGCTCATCACCTGTTTTATATCTTCCCAAACTTTGACCTTGTCTGCGGGATTGCGCAATAAGTAGGCTGGATGATATGTCGGCATAAGCTTTGCAATCCCCCCGCTGTTTGTTCCCGGGCCATCAAAATAATAATCAAAAAATCGACCTCTAAGCTTACCTATTGATTCTTTTGTGTCGAGTAATGTTTTGGCAGCTGGCGAACCAAGCGCAACAATTACTTTTGGCTTAACGATTCTTAGCTGCTCAAACACATTCTTTCCGCAGGCAATTATTTCTTGAGGATTAGGAGTCCGGTTTTGAGGAGGCCTACACTTAAGAATATTTCCTATATATACATCGTTACGTGTAATGCCCATTCCTTTAACAATAATGTCCGTAAGCAGTTTGCCCGCTCTGCCGACAAATGGCCTACCTTGCTTGTCTTCTTCAAATCCGGGGGCTTCGCCAACGAAAAATATTTCCGCATCCGGGTTGCCTTCGCCAAAAACCATATGAGTACGTGTTTCCCACAAAGGACATTCTTTGCAATTCTCAAGCTTTTCTCTTAACTTAT
>CAZKNI010000308.1:0-2503 GCA_964554055.1 uncultured Phycisphaerae bacterium
CGCTGTTAGGCTTCCGTTGGAATATCCGTTTTGGCCTTTTGTTGGCCCGATTAATTTGAAGATGCGATTTGCATTATGTGTGCTTATGTTGCCGTCTGCGTTGGCGAGCTTGTATTTTGCCTACGGGAGATATAAACTTGCAACACCTCATAGGTTGATTGGCGTTGCCCAGACGGGACATTGGACAAAGCGCCGATTTTTAAATATGCTCGAGAGTATAATTAAGTCGAAGGGCATAGCGAGAATTTTTGAAATTATGATGCATCCCGGCAGGCAGGGAGGATTGGATAGAAGCCAAACAAGACTTGTAGAGTCTCGTAAGACGGAACTCGATATTTTAACGGATAATGAAATTAAGGAGTTTATCTCGAAATGGAGCAATATATTAAGAATGACAAACTTTCAGCAGATTCGTCAGCTGACCGGAACTGTGAAATAGATAAGCCTAATCTTGATTTGTCTATTGTGTTGCCGGTGTATAATGAAGAGGATTCCATAGAAAAATTGTATCGCCGACTCAAAAATGTTTTGAGCAAGCTTGATATGACGAGCGAAATTATTTTTGTGGATGACGGTAGCACGGACAAAAGCGTTGATATGATAAAGAAGCTTTGTAAAGATGATGAGTCGGTCAAGCTGATTGTCTTGCGTAGGAATTTTGGCCAGACCCCTGCTCTTGCAGCTGGCTTTGATGCAGCTGGCGGAAAAATAATTATGGCGATGGATGCCGATTTGCAGCATGACCCTTATGAAATTCCTCATTTTATAGAGAAGATTAACGAGGGATATGATGTTGTTTCGGGTTGGCGTGCGAGGCGTATGGACAGCTTTTTTATTAGGCGCATTCCTTCGCTTGTTGCTAATCGATTGATGAAATGGCTTAGCGGAGTTGATATTCATGATTTCGGAACAACCTTTAAAGCGTACAGAGCTGAAGTGATAAAGAATGTTAAGCTTTATGGAGAGCTTCATCGGTTTATTCCGGCACTTGCGAGTTCGGTAGGAGCTAAGATTACGGAAATACCTATTAAGAACATAAATCGTCCGTTCGGCAAAAGTAAATACGGAATAGGCAGAACAATTCGCGTATTGTTCGATTTGCTTACGGTAAAATTTCTGCTGAGTTATTTGACACGTCCGTTACAGTTTTTCGGTGTTATAGGTTTGGGATGTTTTTCGGTCGGAAGTGTTTTAGGCGTTTATTTGCTTTGGCGTAAGCTTATTTCCGGAGTCGATATAATGACGGTACACGGGCCTATGATTTTATTTGCTATTTTTATGATAATTATAGGTGTAAGTTTTGTTTCAATGGGGTTGCTCGGAGAAGTTCTCTCGCGTATCTATCATGAAGCAACAGGCAGACGAATCTATTATGTGCGTGAAAAATGGCAGGGGGGCAAAGCTGATTCTTGCTCGTGATGAAAAACGCTATGACGATGCGGATTGCTTTGAGCATAGAGATTAAGGGAACAATTTATTGTCTTGTTTGAAAATGATAATATTACCCTTTAACGACCAAGAATTGGTTTTTATTGTCGAAATAGGTTGATAATATCGTTGAATTATTTGTGTTATTTGTTTTGAAATTAATCCGCTCTTAATGAGATATTCAAAAAATGGGTCGTAGATGATATATTTGCATTGCAAAATTCTTTTTAGATAGGGTGATATGTCATTTTTGTAGAGCAACGCATGATAGCTGAACACGTTGTTGCGTTTTGTCATTAGAATGAGTTTTGTATATCCCAAGATTTGTTCATGACTGTAAGGAGTGAGTTTTTCGTAAAGAGCTTTTTCTTTGTTCTGAATGATTCGATTAAATTGTATTTTATCCACATTTGCTATTGTCAGGAAGATGATAAAAATTGTAATAATTACAGTATTTATAGATTTAAGAGAGATGATTAGGTTGCTTAATATGATTGCAAACCAAAAGGCAAAAATAGGATAGAACAAAGCCATATATGTTGATGTTCTGTTTTTTATTATGGCAGCTATCAGTCCCGCTAACAAAATGTATAATAAAAAGCTTTTGTTGATAATGCTGTTTTTATAAAAATTATGAATTTGCGCTAAATACAAAACGAAAATGGCTAAAAAGAGGATTTTAATGTTTAGGGAAGGAAACAAGTTCATAAATGAAATTTGCTTTGATAGAAATTTTTCATATCGTGTTAATTCTTGTGAAATTGGCTGATTGTGATGAACATCTGTTATCGTTTCCGTAAAGTCCTTTGCGAAACCTTGATAATCCGGCATGATGTATATGAAAGCAGTTAAAGTAATGCCTGCAACGATATATTTTAGCAAACGTTTATAATTGAAATTTTGTTTGTTTTGATAACGGTTTAATGCGATGAGTAGGAGAATAGCTAAGAAGTATATGATTGAGTTTGTGTGTGAAATCATTCCGAGTAGAGTTATCAGCGTCGCAGCGTATATGTTTGCTTTAACGAAATAAAAATATCCCGCTAACAAAGAAATTCCTATAAGTTCGATTTCC
>CAZKNI010000309.1:0-2617 GCA_964554055.1 uncultured Phycisphaerae bacterium
ATATGTTTAAGCTATTCCCTTCCGTTATCAGCTTATACATTGAGAAATCCGAGCTTTGAAGAAGATTTTGAAAACGACGGAGTGCCCGATGGATGGGATATTCCCGAGACAACGGCGGTTAAACTTGTAAGCAATGCTACCGACGGAGTAAAAGCCGCCTTGTTCTCGAAGGGATATATTCTTGCAAGTCAAAATCTTCACATCGATAAGCCGGCAGGTAAAGTTTTGAAACTTGCCTTCGATGTAGCAGGGTTCGGCGGGGCAAGATTAGGAATAATAATAGGATATATGCATAAACGTCCCGATGGGTCGGAAAAATGGGTAAATCATACGCTTACTTGGAATCGCAGGCTAAAGAAAAGCTATTCGACAATTACACTTGAACACAATATCAGCAAAGAAGCTATTGGTCCGAGGGTGTGGATTGCAATTTATAGGACAAACGGAACAGGGTCTATATTGCTTGATAACGTTCAACTCGGTATCGGGACACTCCCGCCTGAAAAACAAAAAGTTGTCAACAGGCTATTACGTGAGTTGAGATATCTAAAATCAAAATGCAAATCAGCTGAAAAACGAATAGGAAAAAATCGTTTTGGTAAAATAAATACGGAGCTTAGCCTGCTTAGCAATAAATGCTTCTTAGCTGACAGTGAAGAGACTGTCGATAAATTGAAAAAAGAAATCGACACTAAACTTCCCGTTATATCAGCTGAAATACTCCAATTACTTTATCCGAATAAATCTTTGCTTGTTTCCTTTGCAGAGCCATTCACACGGCTTGACCCGGCGTCGCTACCTCCTGTGGATATAGAAACGCGTTACCGGATACATTCATTGCGAGGTGAATATCAAGCGGTTGGCGTAATCTTAACCAATTGCGAAAAGAACATGGTCAAGTGCCATATCAATATAACAGGAATTGATGTTGAAAAGTTTGATGTGAAAGTAAGGAAACAGGTATTTCTGGAAACGTGGTATAACAGAGAAAAAGAGCGAGTAGCGGACCCATTGGTGCTGTTGCCAAAGGAAGATAATAGTTGGTGTGTCGAAATGAAAGGTGGAGAAACCGTTAAACTCTATCTTGGATTTCATATTCCGCACGACATTTCAGGGACGATAAGGACTAAAATCAATGTTCAGACAGCTAAGCGAACTGTAAATGCCAACTTGCCTTTAATATTGCAAGTTGCACCTGTTTCGCTGGCTGACTCGCCCAAATTTCATCATCTTGCGTTTGTATATACAACAAGCAACGTTGCAGCTAATTCGTCTGGACTCTGCGCGGATGATTTGGTTAGACATTATGTCGATATGATGGAGTTTCCATATACTCCGAAGGTTAGATTTACCTCTGCAGGTAAAATAGTTTCTATCGATTTTTCACAGCATAGTCGTTTGATGAAAATATTCGGGTCAAAGATTACATTAATGATTTACTGGCAAGGAAACTATGAAAATTTTATGTGTGATGACGGGACTAAACTGAAATTTCTAAGTAAATCTTGGAAACAAGCATATAGTAACCTTTTGCGAGCATGGCTTGATTATGCCGGTAAAGAAGGTTTCGATGTAAGTCATTTCAGTATCTGTGTCGTTGATGAGCCACATTCAGCAAATTATCAGAACGCACCTGACGAACACATCGCAAATGCAGTTGAACTCTTTAAACTTACTCGTAACTCAGCTGCAGGACTGCCGATTGTTTTGACACTTTCCGATTATGCATTTCCTTCTGACGTTAAAAAAATGATTCCTTATGTCGATATTGTTTTGCCGCTCTGGCGGTATAGGTCTAAACTGCCAAGAAATGCACCCGATAGTTATAATCCGAGGGAAGCTTATTACAAAATTATTTATCCGATGTTGAATAATCGAAGGGAAAAAGCGGGACTGCAAATCTGGAGTTATCACATAGCAGGAGGCAAAAGTGATGAAGTTCTTATTTTTAACCGTGCGTATCCGATATTGGCTGTTGCTGAGGGGTTAACCGGTGTAGCGACCTGGGCATATAACGTTTCACGTGGAAGTACATGGGATGATACGGACGGGGGACTATTGGATTACATATTTGTATACGATGGAACAGAAGAGCATCCTATCAATAAAAAAGTTAATCCGACAGGTGAAGTCATTGTTCCGTCTATTCGTTGGGAGGCACTGCGAGCAGGAATTCAAGATGCAAAAATATTGCTATGCTTGAAGACCGTACTAGCGAAAGAAAAGCTTGTCCCTCAACGGAGATTAGAGATACAACGATTACTTGATGAAGCTGATAAAATGGATAAGGATAAATCTAAAATAGATGTGAAGCGTATAGTAGTATTCGCTAAGAATATTCGGGATATGTATGTAATTATAAACAAAAATTAGCAGGAAAACGGTAAGCTAAGGAGAATCGCCATGAATAGACAAATTGATAGTTTCACTTTAATAGAGCTTTTGGTGGTAGTAGCGATAATAGCGGTATTAGTCGCGATACTCCTGCCCGCTTTACAATCAGCTCGTGATGAAGGTCATAAGATTGTCTGTCTTTCGCATATGCGTCAGCTTGGTATGGGGGTTAGATATTATGCTGACGATTACAATGGACACTTTCCATATCCAAGAGACGGTG
>CAZKNI010000310.1:0-2714 GCA_964554055.1 uncultured Phycisphaerae bacterium
TCTTCCAAATTTTTGCTCGTAGCGGCTAAAACCCGAACATCAACTTTACACGTGTCATTGCTTCCGAGAGGCTCAAACTCTTTAAATTGTAAAACTCTAAGCAACTTTGCTTGAAGCGACAACGGCATATCGCCTATTTCATCTAAAAATATTGTTCCGCCATCTGCTTGATGAAATCTGCCTTTACGCGAGCGAGTCGCCCCTGTAAAGGCCCCTTTTTCATATCCGAACAATTCACTCTCGAGTAAATTCTCAGGCAATGCAGCACAATTAATTTTGACAAAAGGCTTTTTGCTTCTTGGCGAATTATAATGAATCGCATGAGCAATGAGCTCTTTTCCCGTACCTGTTTCTCCTCTTATTAACACTGTTGTATTGCTTGAAGCTACCTGTCTGACAAGTTCCAAAACTTCTTGCATTTTATTGGAATTGCCAACAATTCCTTCAATATGATATCTCCGCTGCAATTCATTTCTCAGCTGAATGTTTTCATCTAACAATAAGTTCTTTTCTTCCTCAATGGCACGGGTCAGCTGTACAGCTTGCGCTATAATAGATGCAACAATATCAAGCAATCTGACATTTCTTTTCAGGACTTCCGCACCTTTATAGGGAATATCTACGCTAAGCGTTCCTATTACATTATTCGAGAGTTTTATCGGTACGCAAATAAAGGATATCTTTTCTTTGTGCATCTCAGGCCGACTTTTGGTCTTATTCAAAAATCGAGGGTCTTTATCTATACGAGGAACAATTACGGGCTCTCCCGTCTGCACAACTGTTCCGGTAATTCCTTCTCCAATTTTGTAAAAAACCTTTCGAGCAGCTTCCTTAGGTAAGCCGTGTGAATATTCTATTTTTATTGTTTCGGTTATAGGGTCAAATATTGTTATAGCGGAACGCGCCATCCCTAATTTGTCCTTAAGCTTTGTAAGAACATCACTTAAGCTCTCTCGCAAATCAAAAGAATCGGTGATGGCTTTTGTGATTTCATATAACAACTGTAATTGAGCTTCCGGAACTGCCATAAATAAATTCCTCTTGCAATATTACAAAATTGTAAATTGCATTATATTACATGATGCTTTTTCAAGCAAGTACTTTATCTCCTGACAATTTGTGATATAATAGTTGGACTCTAAAGAAATAAAGTTAATAAAATAATGAACAATATTAAAGCACGAACATAAACATAAATTATATACACATGTGAGATTGAATTTGACAGAAAGGGAGCTTCTATGCCTGATATGACACAATCCAAAGCTAATATTGGCATCGGCAAAACAGTAAAAATTTCTTCAGACAAACAAGAAGATTCTAATCAGAACGTCGTACATATAGGGTTCGACGTAGGCTCAATTGCAGCTAAAGCTGTTGTCCTCGATCACAAAGGAAATGTCATTGAACATTATTATAAAAGACACATAGGACACCCTGTTAAAATCACACTTAAGTTACTCGAACAAATTCTAAGCGGACATTCGGGAAAGGAGCTTGCAACAATAGCTGGCACAGGAACAGCGGGAAGATTAATATGCAAACTTTTGGACATCAGATTCATAAATGAGCTGTCCTGCCAAGCTGCTGCTGTCAGAAATCTTGTTCCGCAAGCGAGAACAATAATCGAAATGGGCGGACAAGATAGCAAACTGATTTTTCTCGCTGAAAAATCAAACGACATAATTGGCATAGAAGATTTTGCAATGAATACAGCTTGCGCCGCTGGAACAGGAAGTTTTCTCGATCAACAAGCTTCAAGATTGGGAGTCAACATAGAAAAAGAGTTTGGCGAATTAGCAATGAAATCCGAAATCCCTCCGAGAGTAGCTGGAAGATGCTCGGTATTTGCAAAATCGGACATGATTCATTTGCAACAACAGGCAACGCCCGTACACGATATCGTAGCGGGATTGTGCTTCGGATTAGCGAGAAATCTGCGCAGCAATCTCGGACGAGGAAAAGAATTCACAAAGCCTATAGCTTTTTGCGGAGGAGTTGCATATAACGCAGGAGTAATTCGCGCTATGCGTGAAGTGCTCGAAGCTACAGGCGAAGGAGAGTTCATAATTCCGGAATTACACGCTGTTACCGGAGCAATTGGAGCTGCACTTATTGCACGACGAGATTGGGACGGAGCAAGCTGCGCTGAAATCAATTTGCACATAATTCGCGAATATATCAAATCACAAAAAACAATAGGTCATCGTCTTGCAAAACTGCAAAAACCGAAAGACGGCTATCCCGACATGAAGACATACGCTGAGGAAATTTTCAGTCAGCTTAAACCGGGAGAAAAAGTTAATGCATATCTTGGAATCGATGTCGGCTCTATCAGCACAAATGTCGTTGTTATAGATGAACAATGCAGAGTACTTGCAAAGGCATACCTGATGACAGCGGGTCGGCCACTCGAAGCGGTTAAAACGGGACTCTCTCAAGTTGGCAATATCGTCGCTGACAAAGTCATAATTAAAGGTGCAGCTACAACAGGGTCGGGAAGATATTTAACCGGCGATTTTATAGGTGCGGACACGGTTGTAAATGAAATAACGGCACAAGCGACAGCTTCCGCCTTCATCGACCCGACTGTCGATACGATTTTCGAAATAGGAGGACAAGACTCAAAATATATTTCTCTTGAAAACGGAGTTGTCGTCGATTTCGAAATGAATCACGCATGTGCAGCGGGAACAGGTTCATTCCTTGAAGAA
>CAZKNI010000311.1:0-3296 GCA_964554055.1 uncultured Phycisphaerae bacterium
TTGGCATATAGGCGAAGGCTACATGAACATAAATACGTTTCGATACATCATTAATAGCAAAGTGTTTTCCGATGTTCCCAAAATAATTGAAACACCAAAATCTGCTGATGTTATTAGGAATGATGCCAAAAATTTGAAGACGCTCAAACAGTTGTGTACAAGCGTTATTAAATAAAATCCCATTTTAATAAATATATATTATGACAAGACAAAAAAATTTCTTTATTCTACTTGACATTATTTACCGATTCTTATAAAATAACATTAAATAAGGAGAGCATGTAATTATTTCGGTTCCATGGAATCGGGAAGGAGGTAGAGTGATGAGTATGAGGAGAGTTATCAAAAGTGTTGTGGGGCTTGTCTGTATTCTTAGCATTATAAGTTATGCGGATGTATTTTCCATTGATGCATCTTCACCTTCCACATCTAAAGTTGCTCCTGCAGATTTGTTGGCAGCAGGCCCTATTGTACATGTTCCTCAACTCAATATCGGATTAGTTCAGGGGGATGAATTGGACGCCCTTTCTGCAGGTTTAGATATCGTAACAAAATCGGATATTGTGTATTTTTCCGTAGATAGAACGTCGGGCGGAATAGTGGGACCTGCATATCCGTATGATGTTGCGGGACAATCATTTTTGGGTCAGCAGGCAGGCGATATTTTTATTACAATGGACCAGAATTTTGTGCAAAACGTTCCACAGGGCTTGAACTATCTTGGAGTAAACCAAAATGCGTTTGGCCTTGTCCCAGCTGGTGCGCAAGGGTTTCCTGATCAGCAATATTCGGGGCCGATGGACAATCTTGATGCTTATAGCATGGAAGAATTCGATTTTAACAGAGATGGCGTTCCGGATGTTCCCGTTTATTTCTCTTTAGCGGCAGGTTCTCCGACTCTAACAGCGTTAAATGCGAGTCCTGCAGATATTCTTGTTTGGGACCCGATTACCGGAGCAATTTCAATAAAGTTCTCAGCTCTTCAGCTGGGGCTTAGTGTTGCTGATGATATCGATGCCTTAGCGTTAAATGTGAATCCAGCGGGATTGGGTGTTTATTTCTCGCTGGCAAATCGTCAACGTGCCGATATTTTCTACTCTGATTTAATTTCAGGTACATCATCGGTAGCATATTCAGCTGCTCAGCTTGGGCTTAATGTAAACGATAACGTTGATGCACTTGAAACAAATGCAGCTGTTCCCGAGCCAATTACAATTGGACTTTTCGGATTTGTAGCTTTTGCAGTACTGAAACGTAAAAAGTAAAAAATAAAATAAATTGAAAATAAATTACTGTCCTCCTACTACAAATTCATAGGAAGCAGGCTGAGAGTTAATTTCCTCTCAGCCTGTCTTTTTTTTGTATTTCTCATGCTGTTTTCCGAACAATATTTTCTTGCATAATCAAAAAATTTTGTAACAATCGAATTTATGAAAATCAGTGAATTTCAAAAACTCATCGAAGATATGTATTCCGACAAAGACCGAAAACGCGGCGCTGCGGGAACATTTATTTGGCTTATTGAAGAAATAGGCGAGCTTGCATCAGCTATAGGCCAGACAAATGAAAAAGATAAGCAAAATATAGCTGAAGAATTTGCTGACGTATTCGCTTGGCTTGTTACTCTCGCAAATGTCGAGGGTATCGACCTTGAAAAGGCATGCATTGAGAAATACGCCAAAGGATGTCCGGGCTGCGGAAAAATGGAGTGTCAATGTAATGAAAAACCGTAACGTGAAATTCAAAATCATATTAACATTGTTGTTTCCGCTTATTTTAATTATAGGTTGCGGGCCTACAGCTTATAAAATTACTCCTATACCGATAAGTGAGGAGTTGCAGGAAACTGTTGTCGCAAAAGACAAAGGAATTTTGCTTCCTAAAATTGCACTTATTGATATTGACGGAATGATACTCAATTATCGCAAATCTTCGTTGCTCGGTAGCACTGAAAATCCTATGGCCCTCGTTATTGAGAAATTAGATAAAGCTGCTGATGACCCACGAGTCAAAGCGATTGTTTTAAGGATAAACTCTCCGGGAGGAACGGTAACAGCAAGCGATATTATTTATCAGCATTTGCTCGCTATAAAAAAGGGCGACAAGATTCGAAAACGCTTGCCCAAACCGATTGTTGTTTCGATGATGGATGTTTGTGCGAGTGGCGGCTATTATATTGCATGTTCTGCTGACGAGATTTTTGCCGAGCCGACAACGATAACAGGTAGCATAGGCGTTGTAATGATGACTTTTAACCTTAAAGGTCTGATGGATAAAATAGGTGTAACAACCGATGCCATAAAATCAGGACCGAAAAAGGATGCAGGCTCGCCCTTTAGACCTTTAAAGCCTGACGAAAGGAAAATTTTCCAAGATATGATTAATCAGTTTTACAATCGTTTTGTAACCGTCGTTTCCCAATCAAGAAAAATAGATGAGCGACAAGTCAGAAAGTTAGCTGACGGAAGGATATTTTCGGGTCAAGATGCACAGAAATTGGGGCTAATAGACAAACTTGGAAGCCTTGAAGATGCTATTGATGCTGCAAAAAGGCTTGCAAAGACGAAAGCGGCGACTGTGATTATGTATCATAGGCCGACGGGTTATCGTGGCAGCATATATTCTTCGTCCCGGATAAGTTCATCGACGCCTGCTAAAAATTCAATCATAACTGTCGATTTGCCGAATTGGTTTACAACTCAAGGAGCGTTTTTATATCTTTGGCAGCCTTGATATATATACATAAGTGCCGGATGTTTTTCCTGCGAATAGCTTATCATGTTCGAGGAGCATAAAAACGCTTGTAATATTTTCAAGGAAATCTGATGACTGATAGGCTTGTTGCTGACGATATTTCGTCAGCAACAAGCCTATCAGCTCTTGAATTCTCTCGCGCAAATATGATAGCTTTTTTGTGTCTTTCGAAAACAATAAACAGGCTCCGCCTGCGCTCGTCATTGCGAGTCCCGACGGAGTCGGGGCGCGGCAATCTCTCTTCTTCTCAATCATCAATTCTTTATCTTTCCTCACGCTGCGAAGTTGCGCGAAGCGAAACGAAGCGCGAGAACGGGCTGTGCCCGCGAAATGTGATTCATTTTGTTTTTAAGCTTATTCGCGGGGAATGATTTTCGCTGTCGCTGCATCTTTCGTCGCGAGCGAGAACGGGCTGTGCCCGCGCGTTGAGGCATGATGCAATGAGCAACTTTATTGGAGCGCGTAACGCTGCGATGCGAATCAAACATTCCCGACGGGATTTTCCCAAGGGGACTTCACTTCGTTCAGCGTTTCAATCAACA
>CAZKNI010000312.1:0-2993 GCA_964554055.1 uncultured Phycisphaerae bacterium
ATTACGAAGACCCGAATCATGTGTTATTAACGGAATTTTATCAATATCCCGATGCGTATATAATATTGCCAATGGTGATGCCCGGCACTGACATTTCAACAGCTGCTAATGCCGCTGCATCCGGATTGATACGTCAAGTACAGGCAATGTCGGAAGAAATTGATCAGCAATTAGCTGATGAAAATGAATAGATATATGATATAAAATATATTTCAGGTCGTTAACGGAGATAAACGAATGAATAAAAAATCTCTTAGAATATTGTTATTCGGTATTATGAGTGCTCTTGTTATAAGCGGGTGTACTCAAATGACCGATGTGTTCAATCCCAATTTTCTGACTGATACGGGATTAAAGCAAGGTGCAGAACAACAGGTAACTCCCGACAGAGATAACTTGCTTCTTATAAAGGTAACAAATAACACTGATTATAAAGTTACTTTTAAAACGATTTTGTTACGTCAAAATGAAGGCATTATCGACGGGCCTTCTATTGAAATGCTTGATGCCAAACAATCGATAGGAGAGCTTTTGGAACAATGCGATACGGATGCAGTCCAATTCGTAAGAGTAAAACCTCTTGTACAGGAAAACATTCCGGATGCGAATACCGAAATAGAAATTCCTGAAGTGTTTATTTGGGTTAACGGCTTGCCGCTATCGCCCGTAACTTTTCCCAGACCCTTGCTTTTGAATCAAGATTATGAGTGTGGCGATACGATAGAGTTTATAGTAAGCGCTTTACCTGAAGATAGAGATAGGTTCAAGGTCAGCGTCGCTATTTATAAATAATAGCTATAATCACCTAAGAGAGGGTTATAATTATGAGGATAAAGTCGAAACTTAATGTAATTTGGACAACAATATTAATTTTCGTAATATTTTTTGCAATAATCGGCTGTCGAAATGAAGCGGGCTTTATCAATCCTTATGATTTAGTAGCAGCTGCCAATAGCTTCGACAAAACGGAGCTTATGCAAGAAATGCAACTCTCGTTAACATCGCTCGGACAAGTGATTATACCGACAGAAGAACAAACAGGGCAATAACTAAAATTAACGAGCAATCGAATGAAATGGCATTGCCTACGAATTTCAAATCTTTTTACGCTGAAATATTAGGTAAGGATGAAGCCCTCGAAATAGATGCTATAAATACAATCCATAAAAAAGCTATTCGAATAATTCCCTCCAAATATGATATCGATAAGTTAAAGAAGTTAATCGCAAAACATTTCTCCGAAGCTGATATGTTATTCGATGTATTTTCCGACGATGCTATTATCACAAAAAATGAAGAATTATTACAATATCTCTCACATAGCAGTGAGTTTGCATCCGGCAAATTTTATATACAAGCTCTTCCGGCATATCTCGTTATAAAATATCTGCCAATTGGCAATGCGGAATATGCCTTCGATGCGTGTGCGGCACCGGGCGGGAAAGGCTTACATTGCTACGATAGATTTTTGAGAAAAAAGCCTGTAATAATGAATGACTTATCAAAAGCAAGACGAAAGAAAATGCTCCCGATATTGAAAACATATCAAGCATCAGAATTGCCTATCTTAGGAATTGATGCAGCTCGTATTTGCAGATTTGTTACGAACGAAATTCCGCTTATTATATTAGATGTGCCTTGTTCGGGAGAATCGCATATACTCGAAGATAGCAGAAGGCTAAAAAACTGGAGCCCCAAACAGTCATAGCAGCTTGCAAAACGACGATTTGCTATTCTAAGTTCATCTATATATGCTGCTCGCATTGGCGGGATAATACTTTATTGTACCTGCAGCATTTCTCCTATAGAAAACGAAGCTGTTATTTCACGAGCTCTTAACAAATTTTCAGGTGCGATTGAGATTATCCCTTTTCATAAAGAATTTTATGAAAATTTCATAACAAAACACGAAAACCTAAAAGCTGTCGAACAAGCAGAAGGTGATAAATGGGATAAAGAAATTATTGATTGCGCTGTTAGGTTTAGGCCGTCAGCATTCGGGATGCCCTTTTTCGCGTGCCTGATTCGCAAAACGCAAGCAATTTATCCCAAGCAAAGCCCCGAATCATATCCTACAAAATATCTCAAAAGAAATAACGGCAAAAGTACAAAAATCATTTTCGTAAACGAAAAGAAATATTGTATTCCAAATTATTGGCCGATATTGCCATCTCTGCCATATACACAAATCGGAAAAAAAACTTGACTTTATCTATATTATGTACATAATGTTAGATTAATTTATATGTTCCCGCAAATTAAGGAGCCTAAAGTTGATATGCCTGAAATGTCGATACAAGCTATAATGAGGCTCTAATTGTGGGAAAGAAGCAAAGGAAGAAAATAATGAGATTATTCATAATATCGATTCTAACAGGATTGTTCCTTATCTTTACTCCAAATGCATCATAGGCGGAAGATGCTCAGGCAGATATTACTCTGCCAGCAGCTAATGTCAAACATGATGTATTTGCCGAGAGGATTTCACTCGCATCTTCCAATCCTCAAAGATTTTTTGAATTGGCACTGAAACATTATCAATCAAATGTTCGAGATTATACATGCACATTTATAAAAAAAGAATTTGTCAGAGGCAAATATACCAAAGAACAAGAAATTCGCGTTAAATTCAGAGAAGGGCCTTTTGCGGTCTTTATGAAATGGGTAAAGAATGCGGGTTTGGTTGACAGGGTCCTCTATGTAAAAGGGCATTATGGCAATAAAGCTTTAGTCAAACCTGCCGGCATTCTCGGCTGGTTTGTTCCTACTCATGTCAAGCGTCCGGTAAACGGCCCGGAAGCTGCCAAAGTCTCGAGGAAAAGACTCGACCAGTTTGGGTTTGCTAATGCATTAAAGTTAATTATTGATGTAAACAAATTAGCAAATAAAGCTGGCGAGCTACAATTTAAGTTTGTCGGACAATCCGAGCTTAACGGACGAAAAACATTTAAGTTTGAGAGATTTTTACCGGATAAGCCTAATTATCCTGATCA
>CAZKNI010000313.1:0-2600 GCA_964554055.1 uncultured Phycisphaerae bacterium
CGACAGCTATAATAATTTTTTTCGCTGTTATTGTCTGATTGTCATCAATAACAATATTGTTAGGTTTACCTAATTTCGCAACGCCATTAAAAATCGTTATCTTATTTGCTTTAAATAATCTTTCGATTCCCCCGCGCAGCGTTTGTAAAACTTTATTTTTACGTTGCTGAATTTTATTCCAGTCAAAGGTTATTTTTCCTTCAATGGAAATATTCAAGTTTTTGGCATTATTGATTTTATGTATCAATTCGGCAGATGCTAACAGCGTTTTTGAAGGAATACAGCCATTGTTTAAGCATGTTCCGCCAAAATGTGCTTTTTCTATTATAGCGACTTTAGCGCCAAGCTGTGCCGCCCTAATAGCAGCTACATATCCGCCCGGACCTGCTCCTATGATTGCTATGTCGTATATTTCCATTTACATAACTCCATTTTTTATTTGATGTATTCTGCAGGATTTTCCAATATGTTTTTGAGCCTACCTAAAAATTGAGCAGCTAACAATCCGTCGATTACCCTATGATCGCAGCTGAGAGTCAATGACATCGTCTTACCTATTCTAATAGCTCCGTTTTCAACAATGACATTTTCTTTCATGCCTCCAACCGCTAAAATAGCAGCTTCAGGCGGATTGATAATAGCTGAAAATTCATCGACATCATACATACCTAAATTGGAAATCGTAAATACGCCTTTGCCCATGTTTTCAGGTTTACCCTCACGAGCTGTTTTTATTATCCTACGTGTCTCTTTTGCCAATTCTTCGAAGCTATACTGTTCCACGTTCAGAACAACGGGCACGACCAAACCGTTATCCAAGCCGACTGCAATACCGATATTCGCAGAAGAATATTCCATAAGCTCGTCGGGAGACTCCATCCTGCTACGAAATGCGGAAAATTCCATTATAACTTTAGCACATGCTGATATTATCACATCATTGACGCTGCATTTATATTGCTTGCGACGAGTTTGATAAAACTCATACATAGAATCAGCAGCAATTGTTATTTTCATATAAAAATGCGGAACATTCTGCTTCGAAAATGTAAGATTCTTAGCAATAGCCTTTCTCATAGGCGTAAGTTTACGAGCTATTCCTTCTCCTGCTTTAATTCCTCCATGTGTTTTTACAGCTTTTTGAGCTAACCCTGATGCAATTGCAGACTCAACATCTTGAATGATTATTCTCCCCCCGGGACCCGATGCTGTTTTTATGCTCCTCAAATCAACTCCTTTTTCACGAGCTAATTTTTTGGCAGCAGGCGAAGCCTTTATTCTCTCGCCATCAATATGAATAACATCTTGTCGCAATTCGGACGATGCGATTTGTTCGGAAGAATCCGAAATATCAGTTTTGACATTTTGTTCTTCAAGATGCGCCGAATCCGTTTGGCCTATCGACTCATTTTGTGATGCGAGATACGCTTCGAGATCGGATTGATTATCTGCGAGATATGCAACGGGCGTTAAAACGGGAACAACCTCGCCTTCTTCTACAACAATTTTTGCTAATTTTCCGGAATCTGTAGCTTCTACTTCTATTGTTGCTTTATCCGTTTCTATTTCGAAAATAATTTGTCCTTCTTTTATTTCATCTCCTACTTTAACATTCCATTTTACAAGCGAAGCTTCTTCTACGGATTGACCCGCTTTCGGCATGAGTATAGGTATAACCTTTTCAGGATTTCCTTTAGACATAAGCTCATTCTCCTTTGTGATATTCTCGGATTTTTCTTTGGAATCAGACGCCCGTTTGTAGCTTTGTTCTGACTGTTTTAACACATTTTGTTGTTCGATTTTCTCAAGAGAATTCATATTCGGGGGAATTTCGAGCAACTTATCATCATTATTCTCGACAGATTCAATTTCAGCTAACACATCACCAATTTTAACAAACCCCGAAGATTTTATGATTTCGGTTATTTTCCCGTCTATCGGCGAGCAGAGCCTAAATAAATCCTCGTCTAGTTGAGATTCAAGCAACATGATGCACTGTTGAGCTTCTACAATTCCGCCTGAGTCAACGAGCCATTTTAATACGGATAATTTTTCTTTGTTCGTCCGAGGCATCTTAATTTTCATGATGATTTTCCTACATAAACGAAAACTGGATTTAATAATAAAAGTTTTGGAAAAATCTATCAAGGAATTTTTACCTATTTTTTGCATTTTTGTTGACTTTTTTGATTATTTTGTGTTTACTCTATTAACAGTGTGCAGGTTTTGGTGTTAAAAATGACATTGACGACAGAAGAAAGACGCAAATACATATTATCGCAAATATATGAGCACGGCAAAGTGCTCGTTAAGACTTTAGCTGCTCAAATGAATGTTTCAGAGGCAACTATACGCAGAGATTTACGCAGCTTATCCGACGAACATCAAGTCGAATTAGTGTATGGCGGGGCAACTTTACCCCGTAGCTCGGATTATTCGTTTTTATCGAAGCAGACACGAAATATACGAGAAAAACAAATTGTAGGAAGAATTGCAGGCAAGCTCGTCAATGACAATGATTTAATATTTATCGACTCGGGAACGACATGTTTCCAGATGATTCCGTCACTTAAGACCAAAAAAGGGTTATCGGTTATTGT
>CAZKNI010000314.1:0-9611 GCA_964554055.1 uncultured Phycisphaerae bacterium
GGCTTTGCTGCACTCGTTTCAGCGAAGACAAAATCGCCCGTAAAATTGCCGATGGATAAAGACCTTGCGAAAAAAGTGCTTAATGGATAAAACAGATAAAACAAAGGATTGTTTATAGGGACAATTTCCAAGATAATGTTGAATTGTTAAGAATATTACAAAATTGTAAGGAGCTGAATATGCCTAAATTAAGCGGATTTGCAGATGAAATTTCACAAGAGTTGAGAGAACAGCTCGATGTGCTCGAAGAACTCGGAATGAAATATTTCGATTTAAGGGGTGTATGGGGAAAAAATGTTCTCGAGCTTACCGATGAGGAATGTAAACGGATAAAAAGTATGCTTGATGAGCGCGGCATAAAATTGGCAGCTATCGGCTCACCGATAGGTAAGAGTACGATAGACAAGCCTGCGGAATTTGAGCTTGAAAGATTGAAAAAGGCAGCTGATTTAGCTGAATTTTTTGGGTGTCGATATATTCGTGTATTTTCTTTTTATCCTCCTGAGGGGGAAAATATAACTGATTATGGCTCCGAGGTAATAGAAAGAATGCAAGGCTGGGTCGATTGGGTTAAGAAGGAGAATCGTCCTGTTGTCTTGACGCACGAAAACGAATCGCACATTTATGGCGATGTAGCTTCGCGTTGTATAGAGCTTATGGAAAATTTGTATTGCGAGCAAATGATTAATTGTTTTGACCCCGCCAATTTTGTTAATGTCGGAATGACGGATATATTTGAGACATGTTGGCTGCCTCTTAAGAAATATACGGGTTATATTCATTTGAAGGATTGTCTTGCGGACAAAACAACGATTGTGCCTTGCGGTGAGGGGATAGGTGATGTTCCTAAAATATTAGCAGATGCTTACTCCGACGGCTATGACGGTTTCTTTGCCCTCGAGCCTCACTTGAAGATTGCAGGAAAATCTTCGGGGTTTACGGGTCCTGATTTATTTAAGAAAGCTGTCGAGGCTGTTAAGAATATTTGTAGGCAAAATAATATTCCGGTTAGCTAAAGTTTGCTATCAATAAGACAGCGGAATAGATTTTGAATTTTGTTGTCTTTGTGATTGTTGGATTATGATGCGTAATAAAAGTATAACGGCGTATGAGCGAGCCTGTAAGGTCATTCCGGGAGGCGTAAATTCACCTGTTAGGAGTTTTTCGTCTGTTGGGGGTGTGCCTTGTTTTATTGAGAAAGCGAAAGGGTCAAGGATATATGATATTGATGGGAATGAGTATATAGATTACGTTTGTTCGTGGGGACCTTTGATTTTGGGTCATTGTGATGAAACGGTATTAGCTGCTGTTGCGAAAGCTTCTAATAAAGGGTTAAGTTTTGGCGCTCCTACAAAAGGAGAAATTAAATTAGCGGAGTTAATTTGTGAGCAATTTCCTTCGATAGAAAAAGTTAGACTTGTTAATAGCGGAACTGAGGCTGTCTCAAGTGCGATTCGTTTGGCGCGAGCATTTACCGGAAGAGAAAAGATTGTAAAGGCAGCGGGTTGCTATCATGGCCATGTTGATAGCCTTTTAGTACAGTCAGGTTCGGGCGTTGCAAGCTTAGGTCTGCCTTATTCCAGCGGAATAACAGAATCGCAAGCTAAGCAAACAATTGTCGTGCCGTATAATGATATTGAATCTGTTCGATTGGCTTTTGAGAAATTCTCCGGTGAAATAGCAGCTTTGATTATCGAGCCGATAGCGGGAAACATGGGTGTTGTTAAGCCCGAAAAAAATTATCTTTCCAATTTACGAGCTGTTTGTGATGAATATGATGTATTGTTGATTTTTGATGAAGTGATAACCGGTTTTCGTGTAGCTCGAGGTGGCGCTCAGCAGCTTTTCGATGTGTCAGCTGATATAACGATTTTAGGGAAAATAATAGGTGGCGGAATGCCAGTAGGTGCTTTTGGCGGGCGTTCGGAAATTATGGATTTGCTTGCTCCCGTTGGGCCCGTATATCAAGCGGGTACGCTTTCGGGTAATCCGATAGCTGTTGCTGCGGGCATTGCAACGATAGAAAAATTATCTTCCGATGCGATATATGAAAATCTTGAACGATTAGCATTTCAGTTGGAAAAGGGTTTGCTTGAATCAGCTGATGATACAGGTGTTGCAATTACCGTTAATCGGGTGGCAAGTATGCTGACGTTGTTTTTTACAGATAGCCCTGTTAGAAATTATGATGATGCACGGAATGCTGATTCCGAGAAATATAAAAGGTTTTTTCATTTGATGCTCGAACAGGGGATATATCTTGCACCTTCCGGATTTGAAGCTATGTTTATCTCGGATGCGCATTCTTGCGAGGATATTGAAATTACCGTTAAGTATGCAAGGAATTCGTTTGAACAATTGAAGGATAATAGGTAAGCTAATAGAGTCTTTGTTAATATATGTTAAATTGTGGATATTTTATGGAGGACAAACAAATGATGAGCGGAAAGGCTTCAGGCAGCTTCATAGATGGCTGGAAAGTATTTTATCAAGCAAGAACGTTATTTAGTGCTTTATTGATTTTGGCTATGATTGTAAATATAGCTATTTTTATCACAGTTAGCTATAGCAATATAATCAAGCCCATTCTCGTCTCGGAGAGGTCTGCACCTGCATGCTATATGTGTCCGTTGACGGGTTCCGGGACGACGGCCAGTGCCCCTGCAACGCTTCCTGTCTCAGCGTTGGCTAGCAAATATTCCTCTGCGCAGATAGATAAAGCACGTCGCTGGTCGAATGTGTTTTCTTCGATGATGCTTTTGACAGCTATTATTGGAATTGTTTCAGCGATTTTTTTGCTGTTTTGTGCTCTTGTCGGTTTGATGATAATAATTTCGGGTCAGCTTCCCGGCGCTGGGCCTATATGCGGGGCATTTTTCTGGGCTGTAGGAATAATTGTGCTATTGCTTCCTTGGTCGAACATGCTTCCGAGTACGGTTCTTTTGCCTTTGGGTATTACGGGATTTTCGAGTCTTAAAGCTTCGCTTTCTGTTGTGAGTGTGTCTTCCGGACATTGGGCGGCTTATATTCCGTTATGGTTTAAGTTCGCCATATATCCGATATTGATAATATTGTTTACGGTGATGTATTTTGGCAGGACGAGTCAGAGTAATTTGCAAATAATGGCTAATCAAGCGGGAGATGCAACAACGGGAGAAGCTTAGAATGATTGAAAGCAACGATGTTAAAGGTAATACGATACGAAAGAAATTTCGGATAGCAATTGTCGGATGCAGTGCCCGTTCGACAATGTTTTTAGCGTATTTTAAGCGTAATCCTTGTGACGGGGAAATTGTCGGGCTATGCGATATTATTCCCGAACGTGCAGAGATTCTGAAAAAATGTTACGGGGTTGATGCAGAAATTTTTTCCGATGATAGGGAAATGATAAAAAAGCTTCGTCCCGATGCAATAGCTGTCTGTACAGCGGATTATGCACATACCGAACCTGTAATTCACGCTCTTGAAGCTGATACGAATGTATTTTGTGAAAAGCCAATGGCTGTTACTCTCGAAGATTGTGATAGGATGGCGGATGCAGCTCAGAAGACGTCAGCGATATTTTATTTGGGCTTTAATCTTCGTCACGGTCCTGTTCATGATACGATTCATCATTTGATAACAACGGGGCACGTTGGCAGGGTTACGACAATAGAAGCTAATGAATATTATTATGGCGGGAAGACATATTTCAGGCGTTGGAACAGATTTAGGAAATTTGGTGGGGGATTATGGATAACGAAAGCTTGTCATGATTTTGATTTGCTGAATTGGATGGCGGGTGCAAAGCCTAAAACGGTGTTTGCAGTGTCGAGTTTGTCTCATTATAAGCCTAAACCTCAAGCTGCTAAGCTTTGTCGTGATTGCCCTTTGCAATTTGAATGTCCCGATTATTATGATATTTTAACGCCTAAAGATAATCCTGTCGCTGAAGCGTTAAGGCAGATGAGGCTTCTTAATGAGAAGAAGGGACAAGAGCCTGCAGATTTGTGTCTGTTCAATGCGGAAAAAGATACGTTTGATAATGGCATTGCCGTTGTTACGTATGAAAATGATATTCGGACGACATATACCGTTAACGTTTTGACAGCACGGAGTACTCGTCAGATGCGTGTTGTCGGAACGGAAGGAATGATAGAAGCTGATATGGAAAACGGAATTGTCGAACTTATCGAAAGACATACGAACAAAAAATATGTTAGCGATTTAAGTGAGATGATGAAAAGCGGCCATGGGGGAGCGGACGATAGGCTTATACAAGATTTTCTTTACTCGTGTCAAACGGGGAAAGCGCCTCGAAGCGGCTGGCGCGAAGGAAGGCTTGCTGTCGAAGTTGCATTGGCTGCTCGCGAATCGGCTGATACGGGAAAAGCTGTCACGCTTTCGTAATTTTTGCTGTTGCATCATCTCTCGTCGTAAGCAAGAACGAGTTCAAGAGATTGCCGCGTCATTCGCCCTTCGGGCTCATTCCTCGCAATGACGAACGGAGTGAGGCAGCTGTTGCTGATTCGTAACACAATGTTGCCAAAATCAGCTGATTATATTTTGCATATTAGGGCGTATCCGAATATGCGAATATGCCGATTATTTCTTGTTTTCGTAATTTCAGCAAACGCGACAAATTTGAATTTGCAATTTTCGCTGTCGCACGAAACTGAACAACGTCATTGCGAGCGAAGCTGACAGGCTGAGCGCGGCAATCTCTTCTCTTCTTTCTCCGCAAGGGGCGCCGGGAACGATTTTCGCTGTCGCTGCATCTTTCGCTGCGAACAAAAACAGGCTTTAGCCTGCGAATAGATTATCGTTTTCGAAAGACACAAAAAAGCTGTCATATTTGCACGGGAGATTTTAAGAGCTGATAGGCTTGTGGCTGACGAAGCCTCGTCAGCCACAAGCCTATTCTCAATAATCGTATCAAGCGAGCGCTTTTCGCAGCTGCGAGCGAAAACAGGCTGTGTCTGCTTTACACCCGAAAAATCACAATGTGTAAGAAATGCGGGCTAACAACTCATCGAAGCATTTTATTTGTTTGCGTGTGTCGGTTGACTTGCCAATTTAGGTTTTCTTTGCTATTGAAAATCGAAATTGTGAAATCTGACAATATGCTTTGGCAAATAAGAGAGAGAAAGGTTACGAAATATACGAACTTAAAATTATACGAAATAAAATTTGTCCCGTAATGTTCGCGTATATTCCCGCTATTATATCGTCTGCCATAATGCCAATGCCGCTAGGAAGATTTTCCGATTGACGAGCGGGCGTCGGCTTGATTATATCAAATAATCGAAATAATATGAATTGCGTTAATAAGATGATTGTGAGTTTTGAAAGAGATATGTTTGTAGCTAATGGCATTGCAAGCAGGGCAACCCACATTCCAGCTAGTTCGTCTATTACGAATTGTTTCGGGTCATTTGATTTGTAATATTCGATTGCCCATCGGCCCCAAAAAATTCCTATAATTGTCGAGATAATAATTAACATTATTAGAATGGCGTTGAGGCTTGCATAAGATAAACTGAAATATAACGGCAGATAAATTGTAGCTGCAACAGCTGAACCCCATGTGCCCGGCGCAATCGGCAGATAGCCTGAACCTAATCCCGTAATACATAATTTTCTCAAAATATTTACAAATTTGGACATTTATTTTTTCTTTGTTTTGTGATTTTATATTTCAGTGCATTTCGACTTGACATGTTCCGATAGCAGGACGATAGAAATTAAATTGTACATTCGGATGTAATGCTAATAATGACATTGGGACAGCACTGTCTGGAATTTTCTTGGCTATCATAAGAGTTGTTAGCCTCATTCCAAACGGATTATCATGCATTCCCGCATGCCAGATAGAAACTTTTTCTGCCAGCCAAGTTTGCTTTGGCCCGACCGTAACAGCTTGCGTGGGAACGAGGTCTAATTGCCCTCCTCCTGAAGTTCGTGCATTTTGCATAATTGTAACAGGGTGCAAATCTACAACACGCGTACTGAGCTTAAGATATTCTTCAGGCGTTGGAGGATTATTTTTGTATTTTCCCTTTCTGCGTAACGGGTCGTTAAATGCCCAATGTTTTATATCACCTTGCCCGCCTTGCATTATTATACATCTTGCATCGTTCCAGCTTTTGACATATTCGCGGACGTTAGCTTTCGGAAAATGTAAATTTTCTTTTGGCATCGCATATTTTCGTTTGATTCGATTGAAACATAGCTCCATATCGGCACGTGCAAAAGATAGCGGATGATTGATAGGCACTTCTTTTCCGTCGATAATCCATTCGTCCATACCCCAAAAATGCGCATGCTTAAGCGATAATTCCATCGCATTCACAAGCTGAGCAACGAGCGGAAGTTGTTCCGTTGGCCCAATAGGCCCGCAGATGCCAGCCGGCTCGTTTTCGGTTGCTTGCTTCCATGCTTCGATGTATTCCAAAGCTTCTGCAAGATAAAATTCCTCAAGTGTATCGTAGAAAACGACCTTAAAACCGGGACGAGATAATCCGAGCATTTGTTTAGGTGTAAGCTTAGCTGCATCCGAAAGAATTTTTTTGTCGATTGTTGTATAATCCCACCAATCCGGAGCTATTTTGCTTAAAGGTCTTGCCATTTCAATATCTCCTATAAAATTTCCTATAAACTTAAATGCGTTTGTTATTCTGAAATGCTGATTTTGTCTCGCAATGCTTCAGCGAGAGGGTCAAACTCTTCGCTCGATGCGAACCCCAGATGTGAATGCCTCCGCCAGCCTTCCGCATATTCGAATTTGCCCGACATTGTCCCTACTTGTGCCGACATCTGTTCCATCGTCGTAAGATAGCTATCGATTCCTTGGCTATGATCAAGCCATTCTTTTTGGCTTTTATGTTTGGCTAACATTTCTCGTTTTTGTTTTATTATGTCTGAAATGTCAACAAAAAAATCGGGTATTATAGGTTTTCTCAAAGGGTCCTTCAGTCCGTATGGCAAAGCGTGATAAATAGCCATCTCGTTATTAATTGCGTCTGTCGAGGGTTTTGTCGGGAAATTTTTCAAGCTCCTGCAAAATGCAGCTGACACTGCGAGTCTGCATGTATTACTGTGATCTTCCATGTATTCCTCCGGCGAGGGTATAAGCAGGATTTCAGGGGCGACTTGCCTGATAATAGCTGTCAATTTGGCAAGAGTTTCACGTTCATAATATATCTCGATGTCGTCGACAAGTGGCGGGTGATATTCTGCGCCGATAAACTCAGCAGCTTCTTTCGCCTCTTGTGTTCGTATTTTTATTATTTCATCTTTATCGAGAACAGCTGTTCCGCATGAGCCATTTGCTATTGTCATATAATGAAGCTCAAATCCCGTTGATTTGAGTCTGATAAGTGTTCCAGCCATCATAAATTCGATGTCGTCAGGATGAGCTGCTATTGCAAATACTTTTTTTGTCATGTCCCAATCCTTAAAAAGCGTATCCGATTCATTCTTATGTATTTAACCTGAAAATTAGGGCGAAACAAGTATTATATTCTTCCGATGTACATTCTTTGTATTCTAACTCTCCCCCGATATCTTCAGCAAGCTTGCGGGCTATTGTAAGCCCCAATCCGAGATTTCCTTCTCCGCCGCCCCCGAGCGAGCCGTACGTTGTAAAGAATGGCTCAAATATTCTGTCTTTGATTTCGGGAGATATTCCCTTGCCGCTGTCAGCAAACATCAAATATACTTTTTCGTTATCGGAATCAATTGTAATTTTTATTTTTCCTCCTTTTGTTCCGATTGCTTGTTTTGCATTCGCAAGCAATGCCTGTAATATTTGATTGAGCTTTCCCGGATGAACAGCCAATATTGGCGCGTTCTTGATTTCGAGTTCAAGTTGAATATTTTCCTTTGCTAAATCCGGTTCGTTCCTTTCCATAAATCCGATTAGGACTTCAGTCAAGTCAGCTAAATCGCGTTCAGGTGTTTGCCGTTCGGAAAATTCAAGCAGCTTTCTTGTCAAAGCTGCTGCTTTGTTTATCCCTTCCGATATTCTCTCGAGGGTGCGTTTTTGTGTTTCGATATCATCGACAGTAATTGCATAATCGACAGCTGTTATTATTCCGCCGAAAATGTTGTTGAAATGATGCGCCACGCCGCCCGCAAGCTGTCCTAAACTTGCTAATTTTTCTATTTGTGAAAGACGTTTTTCCAATTCCATACGCCTGCTCAAATCCCTCACCCATAAGCATGCGCCTTCGACTTTATTGTTTTCCGTTTTGATAGGGTCGACAATTACCGCTAAATATTTCTTTGTGCCGTTTTGTGTTCTCCGCACTCGATATTCAATGGGTTTGCCTCGTTGTATCGACCGTTCAAGTAGCCGACGGGTAATTTTTCTACGATGTTCCGGAACAATTGTCTCGATAGGTTTACCTTCCGCTTGTTCGACAGTAATGTCAAAAAACTTTTTCGCTGATTCATTGATTATCATAATATTGAAATTTATGTCCGTGATGATTATTCCGATAGATGCTTGTCTAAATATTCTCTCGAATGTTTTTTCGGAGGGCTTTTTAGTGCTCATTTGTACGCGCCTTTAGAATTTGTTTTAATCGCTTATTTGCCTTTCGTGTTTTTGTTTGAATCCAATGCCATCGGACTGAGCAGAACAAAAAAGCTATGTTTTTGTCCGTTCTTCCATTGTGTAAACAGTTGAGAGCCTATTAACGAGTCCGGAAGATTCAAGTCGCTTATTCCAACAAGTACAAATTCCTTTGCTCCAAGGTCTATTGTAATACTAAATTTTTCGAGTTCCTTTTCGATTGTATATTTCTTTTTTTTCTTATTTTTTTTAATACGAGTTATTTGGCCTAACGCTGCACGGGGAATGACAATTTTAGGGGCGAGGATAATTCTTACTCTGTTTCCCGCTATTTTCCCCGCTGACGTTATTGTAAGTCTTAGCTGCGACTTGCCATAATCCTTTCCGTGAAAGCGTCCCTCATTATCATAATAAAACAAGGTGCGAGAGTTTCGAAATTTGTCTGTAAGCAAATTAGCAGACCTAAAACTTCCTAATGCAAGTTGTATTTGACTGTCCATTTTTGTATTGCAATTTTCAAGCTGTTGCTTGAGCACGGGCCAATCGCTATATTGTCCTATTCCCGCTCTTATTCCGTTTTTGTGTAAAACTTGCCAATCAAAACTCACAGGTGATAGCTCATCAAGATAGCTCCAAATATTTTGCAAGCATTCATTGTTGCCCGTGCTTTCCAAAATTCTCACATCGAAATATTTTCCTATTTTAATTTGAGGAGATGATTCGGTTATAGCGGGAGAAAGATTGACTTGTTTGTTGTTTTGCTTTTGTGATTTTGCCCACCAATTAGGCCACGACCATTTCCAACTATCAAATCGCTTCTTTTCTCCTTGGCAGCTAGCCAATAGAAAGAGCATAACAAGAGCAGATACACAGATGCTTATCTTATTGTTTGTTTGTTTTGGCAACAGCATTTATCGTATTGAAATTTTGGTCTTCTATTTCAAGTTCAAATCCCTTAAGCTTGATTTCCGCAAGCTTTTCGGCAAACGTTTCAGCTGAATCGGTTGTAATTATCTCGTATTTTACAACAGGCTTATGCCATTTGCGAGTAATA
>CAZKNI010000315.1:0-3016 GCA_964554055.1 uncultured Phycisphaerae bacterium
CGGGAGTTTTTTATGGGACAATTTTTTACACAATTGCAAATAAACGATAAGGTCGATGACGTAACAATTGAACGGAATGCGTCAAGCAAGCTGCAAGTCAAAGATGGCGGGATAAGCGATGTAAAAATGGATTTTGGAACAGGAACCGGCAGGCAGATGCATATTGTTGCTTGTGTTATTCGTTATTCAGCTACACTTGGCAGGTGGGGAACTATTTATGAGATAAACGGTAGCGGACATCGGCCTTTAAATATTCAATCGGTTACATCGGATACTGGCAAAATAACATTAACATACGATACGAGCAATTGGGGCGCAAATATAGAGCCTTGTAGTTTCGCTGTTACACCTGACGAACAGCTGACTTCTCAAAATGTAATGGCGGGTGCTTCGGTAGGCACTAATTTTGCATATATCTATCTAAAAAAATATGCGGGTGTAACAGATTATATTTATTATGACGGCGGCTCGTGGATTAGCTATCGCTCACGATATTCTTTGTCTTGGAATTCAACAGCATATTATTTGAAATGCACTCGCTTGTTGAGTGAAAATAAAATAGGAAAGGTAACGTATCCTCAATTGACGCCTCGTTCATCTCCTATTATTCCGGTTGTCTATGAGCCAGCTGTAGATTATTTCAAGATACAGTTTTATGACAGCTCGGGTACGCTTATGACAACGCCTTCTACGGATATGAAAGTTTTTGTAAGCGATATGGGTTTCGCGGAAATCATTAATCCGCATACATGCGAAGATTTATACGGTAATCTTTGGATTTTAGGATTGTTTACAAGCGATAGATAGGAGACGGATATGATTTATAAAATATATATAACGGAAAGCGGAACTCCTAAAACATCTCTTACGCCTACGTGGGCAAGTTTGCGGTCGATAGACGGGACGGACAAATCGGCTAATGCGCCTGCGATAAGCGAAATCGGAGGCGGATTTTATAAGTTTGAGCTTGTCTATGGGACAAGCCCGTTTGATGTAGCAGAGCTTGTCGGAGTGATTGACGCTGGCAGCTCACTTGTGGGCTATGAGCGATATATACCGGTAAATATATCATTGAGAGATTTGGCAGCGGTGAAATTGGTCAATAAGGCAAGTTATGATTTGGCAAGCGGAGTCGAGACGATACGCAATGACGCAGACGACGGTGACGAGATAAGTTTTAGCTTATCTCAAAGCGGGAATGTCGAGTATCGGACAATAGGATAATGGCGCTTCGGCGAAGGTGTAATAGAAGGAATGCTAGATGATGAGAGCAACGAAATTTGTTTAAATTCCTTCGAAATTGTCGGGGATAATGCAAGTCATAAATGAAAGGAAACGGGGAATATGCTCGGACATAAACGGGGAATATTACAAGAAGGGCGCTTCGGCTGGGCTGGAATGAACGGAATGTCCCTTACGGAAGGGATATTTTGGGTGAGGCGGCTTGGAGGATATAACTTTTATTACAGCGATGTTAGCGTCAGCGAAATAGATTTTTCGCATCCGATAGCAGCATGTGGCATTGATGTTCACCGAGTAAATGTATCGGGAATATTCGAAGCAAACAAAGATTATTGGATAGCGGTAAAGACAATAAGCGGGTTCGGCTGGGAAAGCGAAGAATACAAATATATACGTATTCGTACGGATAATAATATCGACGGTAAAGAAGTTCCGCAGCAAATTGCAAACTTAAAGGCGGATCTTGTTAACGGAAATGGGAATGTCCAACTCGAATGGGATTATCAGCCTAGCGTCGGACGAGTTAGGCCTGTTGCTTTTAAGATATATACGTTGCTTGGCAATGCGCCGAATTACGAATATTGGCTTATCGATAGCGTTGAATATAGAGAGGGACAATTACATTACGTCTGGAAAAGCACGAGTTTGTCGTCGAGCAATGCTCATCGTTTAGCTGTTCGTGCGGAAACAGCAGAAGGAATCGATGACGGAAACGGACGATATGTTATAGCGAAAGGCAATTCAATATTGCCCGGCATCGTAGATTCGATAACGGCTGAAACCGTGTGAAGAGATTTAAGAGATTGATGATTGAGGATTGAAGATTGATGATTGAGAAGAAAAGATTGCCGCGTCATTCGCTCTTCGAGCTCATTCCTCGCAATGACGCAGGCACAGCCTGTTTATGCGCTGCGTTTCGCTTCGCGAAACTTCGCGGCGTGAGCGGAAACGGTCAACGGTCGACGGCTAACGGTCAACGAAAAATATAGATTGCCGCGTTTGTCAAGCCCTAAAACTTCAAGAATTAAGCGCTTGCCCCAAAATGCAGCGTTCTTCGGTTTTAGGGTTTGACAAAATTGATAATCGTAAGAAACGTCTATTTTAGGAGGACAAATTATGAAAATGAAACTGTTTCCAATTTTGTGTTTATGCTTTGTTGCGATGTCCGTATTCGGATGTAGCAATACCGGTCGCAACGATTTTCGAATGATTCAGGATATCTTAACATTAGCGAAACAGGATAAAGTGGCGGGCAGGCTTAATGTACATCTCAACGGGAAAATGGAAGCAGGATTTAGCGAAGGTGTGTATTTCGGTAGCCCCGGCAGCGTGATAGATGCTGAACTGACATTTAAGATGAAGAATGTCGGAGACAAATAAGATGAATAAATATCTGAGACTCGCTTTGGGATTGCTATTCATATGCGGATGTGCAAATTTTCCGGTACGAGATAATTCTCTTGAAATGTCGGGTTGTCGGAAAGAAATGAATAATAGGGTTGCGTTGGCAGCTTCCGGTAATCGAGATGTGTTAAATATCTCTCCCGTAATAGCATTGAGCGGCAGCAGCTTATTTCTGCTGCTCGGTGCTGCGTTTTTTGCGAATTTTATGCGTAGCAGACGAGCAATAAAAAGTATCACAAAGGCTATAGAGCAATTAGAGCCGACACGAGCTAAAGAAGTAAAACAGGCAATATTGCGTCAAGTGCTCGAAGATAAAATAGCAGATTATGTGCATAAAACAGTTAAAAGAGATTTAAGAAATTGATGATTG
>CAZKNI010000316.1:0-4548 GCA_964554055.1 uncultured Phycisphaerae bacterium
TGTTAACCACTAGGTTGCAGGTTCGAGTCCTGCTCGGGGAGTTTGTGTTTTGAAGAAAGGCTTTGAATTCCCGAAAATCTCATTGATAGAGATTGGAGCATGCTGTTAATTCGCCAGCTGGCGAATTGCAGGTTCGAGTCCTGCTCGGGGAGCCAAAATCAATCAGGTGCGTTAAAACGCCCTGTTCAAGTTAACGGAAACGCCCGATGGCAAACGCTGTCGGGCGTTTCCATATCCCCCTGCTATCAAACACTTACAGCGACTCCCCTACTCGCCCCGCTGGCTCTCTGATGTTCTATTCCAGCGATGTGATTTTCACGCTCTGCCACAGAATTCCCATTTGCGGAACGAAAACTCTCTGAAGCTCTCCGTTTCATGAGTGGCGATTTTCTATCCTTTTGGCTCTCTTTAGCTGTCATCCCATTTCGGTAATACGGGTTCTACGCATTCGCATTTGTATCATCATCAGCTTTCAGACTTCCCAAACCAAAAACTCTGATTAACAGCCCTCAGCTATCAACCCCGCCTATTCGCGACAACGCGACAATTCGGCGAGTTAACAAGAGGTATCAAACAATTTGTTCCAGCCTGCCGGAACACGGAGACCCACGGAGCTGAATATGTCAAAACTATTTTCACACCTCTCGCCCGAACAGCGGCGGAATGAAATCGTCCGGATTTTCTCTCAAGGCTTACGCCGACTGGCCAATGCTTCGCCTAATTTGCCGAAAATTCTCACAAATGGCGAAAAAACTGAAGAATCTTCGTTAACTTCCCTTGATGTTTCGCCCGAGTCGAGGCTTCATGTATGTAACGATAACGCATTGTAAGCACAGGAGACATGACTATGACGACAACAATAGAAATCCATCGGAAACGATTGGCGACGCTCTCAATCGCCGAGCACAAAAAACGACTAAAGCTTCTACGCAAGGAGCTGGCTGGTTACAAAAGCCAACTCAAAGCAATGTTGACCCTGCCAAATCAAGATGAAACCCAACTCGCCAGCCTGCAAGAGAGAATTGTCATTACCGAACGAGACATCACTACTCTGACAAATCAGCTGGTGGAATTGCAAGGTAGCATCCTATCAGCTGCTGATATTCGCCACGCCTGCCATAAGTTTGACCCGTTATGGGACACGCTAACAAACAAAGAACAATGGCGGATGCTCAACCTTGTTCAGAAAGGTCGGGCTGATTCCAACTTTCCGGGCAAACTTGCGCAGCGAAAAGGCAGGAGCAGAACGCTTCCGCTCTTCCCGAAACTGACGCAACCGCTCACCAAATTCTCTATTTCCAGACATAAACTACTTCCTAAAATAATGTTATGTTTAGTTCGTGCTGCACGATAATTTTCCCATCAACCCCAAAAACTGCTTACAGGCAATTTGAGGATTTTACAATTGACACAACTGAAACTCTAATCGTATGATATAACACATGATATAGGGAGCGCACAAATTCTGCCTTTGGTAATTATATTTCAGAGGAATGGCCAGTGGAACCAGCTACTGTTAATTACGGAGCTCTTATCCGGTCTTTACACAAAGAATTGAGGCTTACTCAAGAGAAGTTCGCGGCGAGACAGCGAAAAAGAAGGACGTCTTCGACGGGGCTTGCTGTTATATTCAGGGGATTTTTCCCGACCCGTATCATCCGGGACGCATTTTTGTTCCGTCGAGCGGAAATGGCTTGTTCGTTGCGTTGCCTGCGGGCAAGAAGTAAGAGAAATTGGCATGAAATTTAATGTCGGCATTATTGGTCGCGGGATTGTCATAATCCCTCGATCATGTAGGCCTGCAGGATACCGCTTTCGTTCGAATTGAAAAACGCCCGTTGACCATCGGGGGAGAGAAACGGATGGCTGTGGGTTTGTTTTGTAAAAGCGGTTCGTGTGTTCAGAAGATACGTAAAATTCCTCGCAGGGTCTTTTCCCGGTTCGCCCAAATCAGCGATGTAGAGAAGTTCCTGCTCGTCCTGCGTCCAGTAATCGGAGATTAGTATTGTTCCGTCCGCGTTGGTGGCAAAATGATGGAACTGAGGATTGTCGAATTCGCGGGTCAAATCATTGCGAACCGCCCCGGGCGTGTTCAGACCCAAATGACCTGCATGGTCAACAGCCAATCCTTCGATGAGTCGCGCTTCTATCCGTTCGCATTGCTTACTGCTGGGAAGGTGCGTACTCGTGCTGGTAATAGCCCATTGACTTTGACCGCGCCAGCACTGATGGCCCTGACAGTATTCAATGCCATCTCGCCCCCAGGGCATAGTTCTAAATCCGCTACCATCATCGCGGACGACATGAATATCGATACCGAGAGGATCCTCTCTACTGCTTTCCCGACCTTGTGCGTCGAAAAAGTAGCCATGATTGTGCTGGACGAGAACATCGTGCAATTGCTTCGAATCGGTTGATCGACAGTATTGGGGATGACTGTTTCTGATAAATACATCCTGCCAGATAATTTCCGCTGTTGTGTTCTCAAGGTCGATAGCGACCACACACCATGGACAGTTGCTGTGCTTTCCGTCACCGAGAAATCCGCTGATTATCAGCTTTTTACCGTCTGCGGAAATCGTCGAAAGTGGGTATATCCGGCTGAGCAGGCTTGCAGCCCCGGGCAAGACGGAATCGATAACCATCAAAGTCTCCCTGCCGCTACCGTCCGGGCAGACACGTTTGACCATTATCGATCCGCTATTCACCTTACTCTTATCGACGATGTAATAGATGTACCTGCCATCCGGACTGAATGACGGTGCGATGGCGTTTAATTCATCCGTGATGGGGATAAGTTCATTATGGCTCTCCAGATCGCACAATAGATATTGATGTTCCGGGTCATCCTTTTTCGGATCGTGGGCATTGCCCGAACGTTCCAGCAAGAATCGTTTTGAATCGGGTGAAAAAATCTGCGCTTCCATATAGACATGGGCACAGGGGATATCCGGATCCGCTGTAAGCTGAATTACCTTCAAGCCTTTGGGTGATTTTTTATCCAGTAAGTCGGAGCGTTCGATATTGGATGCCGAAATTGATTTCATGGATTTTTCCTAAGTGTAAATTCCTCAAATTCGCTACAGCAGGGCGGACCGTCGCAAATGAGTAGCTTTCTCTGATCTCGAATCATGATTCGTGCGCTCTGGGTACATTCTCCAAAGTCCCTGTTATGACGACACACTGATCCCGGGTCCGGCGCATGATGCCCAAGCAATTGTTTCATTCCATCGACCGTAAAGGTAATCTCTCCCGACTCATACATTCGATTAATCGTTTCTTTACGTGCGATTTTCGGGCGGATGTAATTCAGTTCGTTTTTGGCGGTAACTTTTCCGCTAGTGAAGAGCCCGGTTGAAAAGCAGAAATCATCAGTAACGATTGTCCCGAATTTTTTCGTCGGTGTTCCTTCCGTTATCATGCATTTCCCCTGTCCATCGAGAAAAAGGCGGCATCCTACCTTGCCGATATTTGGATGGGTATTCATGATGTCCAGGGCCTCGTGGACATTTGAACCGTATTGAATAACTGTCCGATCGATGATACCGTAACTCGTTCCGTTTTCCGTACGATACTCACTCTGATGAGCCGAGACGCCCGCCATGCACAAACCTGTTTCGTTAATGGCGTTTCCTGCCCAGACAGTACCGACAAACGAGACATTCAGGAAGGCATATCCTTTCTCGGGCTTGACATTACTGATCAGAACTGCTTGTTGTTCCTCGATACCGCAGTCGAGATTCTGTGCGAGTATCGGACCGTCCGGGGTGTTGCGGAAGAATACCGCGGTGCAACCGGAAATCACACTGAAATGATTGTAGGTCAGAATCTCGTCATATCGCAAGCCCGATCCCTCAGCTATTCCTTCAATCTCCTGAGCAATTTCCGGCAGATGTGTTTCGACATAGTGGCGAATAGAAGGATGAAGCGTGTCGGGCGTTTTTCCACATCGCAAACAGTAAAACTCATAATATTTTTTTATGTCATCGGAAAATGCCCTGCCGTGCTGCCTTCCGATTTCCTTCGCGGTGCCATTCAATTCGATATATCGCATGGAACCTCCTTTACGTTGAAAACTTTATTGTAACATTCTTTCAGAGTAAATCAAATATTTTCTGTATAACAGGTTCTTGCCATCCGCAAATCTATTCGACATGTTTCAGCTTGAGCAACCCCATTACCCATCGACCAAACGAATAATCTTCGCAGGCGGCTCGCTGAACATAATGACCCAAACTTCGCAGGCAAGCTCGCTTTATAAATCGATTCAAGATAAAGGAATTTTATTAGCATGAGCGGAGGAGAGAAAGATTTAATCCGCCATCGAATAGAGCATGCGAAAGAAACTCTTCGCGAGGCCCGCCTTATGGCCTGATGTCTGATGCAAATTACATCTATGGAGCTGCAAATAGGATTTATTATGCGTGCAGAGATGAGCAACTTTTATTCCCGAATGTCTGATACTCGAATGGAAAGCGATTATAGCGGATTGCTTTGATTGGAAAAGAGCTAAACAGAAACGCAATTTTTTATTATTTTTTTATTATT
>CAZKNI010000317.1:0-12016 GCA_964554055.1 uncultured Phycisphaerae bacterium
GCAAAAATAAGAGTATCACGAATTTTCATAATCGCTGATTGTTTTGGCGAACGCAACCAAAGATGCCTATGCTTCATCAGAAAATCTATTCCGTGAGGCTTAGGCGTTATCGGATAATCAACAGCAGCATGAATTATCTTAGCCTCTGTAATCGTTATTTCAACGCCGCCCGGCGCTCGTTGTTCCTCTCTGACACGCCCTGTTATCTCCAATGCACTCTCAAGGCTAACATTTTTGAGTTTTGCAAATAATTGTTCATCCGCTTCGCTCTTTTCCAAAACAGCTTGAACAATCCCCGTGCCGTCTCGAAGCACGATAAAAATGATTTTGCCCGGGCTACGATGATGCCTAACCCAACCCGCTATTGTCACATTTTCCCCGATATAATCTTTTAACGATTTAATAGCTTTATACCTATCCTGAATGCTCATTTCTTCTTATCCTATCAATTCAATTAATTCGGATTATCTCGACAGATTGCCAACATTAAACATACAATTCTCATATCAATATGTATCCCAAACTCACATTTTCCGACATCTTGCAGGATTACGACAGCGTACCTGTTAATTGTTGGCCTCGTTTTCCTATTGTAATGAGAATATCGCCAGATTTTATAACCGTATCAGCTGTTGGCGAGAAAATTATCGTACCGTCTTTACGTTTTATTACAACAACAATCATTCCTCTTTTCTGACGCAATTTCGAATCTTTCAAGGGCTTGCCTACAAACTCGGAATCCTCCGGAATCTCGATTTCATCAATTTCGAGTTCAACATCACGAGCAGCTACATCAACGAATTCGACAATAGCGGGACGAAGCAAGATATTTGTTATCCGCATCGCACCTATCTGATGAGGAGAAACAACACGATTCGCACCGGCACGAATAAGATTTTTTTCCGATTCCGGAGATTCAGCTCTCGCAACAATTTGAATCTTGTCATTAAGCCCCCTTGCTGTTAGCGTTACATATACATTATCGCTATCATTATCAAGAACAGAAATAAGAGCCTTTGCGTGCTCGATACCCGCATTTATCAAAGCATGCTCTTCCGTTGCATTATCAAGCAGATATAAAAACTGCTTTTGTTCAAGCTGCTGAGTTATTATCGGGTTATTTTCGATGACAACGAATGGAGCACCCTCTTTCGCAAGATTTTCGCACAAGATAGAACCCATTCTGCCATACCCACACACAATATAATGATTTTTCATCCTTCTTATTTTATTTTCCAATTGACGTCTCCCAAAAACGCGTTGAAGTTCGCCACTCGTAATCATCGCTAACAAAAAAGAAAACGTGAAAGCTGCTACCGTAAACCCTAAACTTGCAACAATTATTGTCCATATTTCCCCAGCTTTGCCAAGATTATCGACATCTCGCATTCCAAGAGTCGTAATCGTAATAACCGACATAAAAATCGAATCAAGAAAATCCAATCCGAGCCAATAATAGCCTTCCGCTCCGGCAAGAACGACTATTATCAAAACAAGCAATGCGTACAAAAATTTTTTCTGAGCACTCAAGAGACTTCCCTGTAAACCAAATATTTATTGTTGTAAAATTGCTTCTGTTTTTACATCCGACGCTTTCTCATAGGAACAAATTTGCTTCCGAGCGTTTTCCTTATTTGCCCATTCTTCGACAATTTTTCCAACTCATTGCCGCTTGCAAATACAGGCTTGCGAAATCGAACGGGAATCATTGTTTTTCCGGATTGATTCGCTTGTATTTGAATATTAGAATCTTCTTCACTTCGACCTAAAGAAGAAATCGAAGCATTTTCACGATTCGGACTCTCAGCACAAGATTCGATTTTATTACTTTCAATGCTATCCAGCTGAGCATTCAAGCAAATTAATTTTTGATTTGTCCGTCTTTCAATCAAATCTATCACGGAAGCTCTGTTTTCACTTATCAATGTTGTCGCCTGCAAATGTGTTTGACTGGCAAATCTGTCAATCCTTCTTATATAGCTATCAATTTGATTTGGAAGTGTCCACGAAATCAAATGAGAAATTCGCGGAAGACTCAATCCGTTCAAAGCAGCTTCACAGCCAACCAATATTCCATAGCTTTTATCCGCAACATTTTTTACAATTTTACGTTTCTCTTCAAGCTGCATCGCATAGGCAAGGACATGCGCATCAATTCCCGCAGACTCGAGCCTATCCACTATATATCGTGATATTCTATCGGAATCGGTTATTATCATTACAATATTTTGGGATTCACTTACAACTAATTTCAATAAATACTCAAATCGACTCTCATCATTTACAAGAACATACTGTAATGTAATTTGCTGTTGAGCCCAGCGTGTTTCAGGCAAAATCAGCTGAACTTTTTCGAGCTTTTGCGGGTTGCAATACCATTTTGACTTTTCAAGCACTTCAGGAGTCAACTGCCTTGCCGATATTAATGTTTGTCTGTTCGTATCAAGTTTTTGTATGAGATGATTAAGCTTCTGTTCGGATTGTATCAACAAATCGAAATCATCGAGACCGAGTGAACGAACAGCGGATGTATATTCTTTTTCGCGCCTCATAAAACGTTCAAGAACACAAAGTTCAAGAATAATTATTGGACACTTCAAATGAAACTCGGGATAAAAATAATCGTCATCACCCGAAAACTTTAATACTCGTGCTTTCAATGTCGGAGCTAATTTCGTAATAACTTTGGCTAACTGGTTAACACTTTGAGCGCTCGATGTAATAATTAACCCCTTTCGCGAACGATCCCTTAGCCAATGTTGCAAAAAAGGAATTGCAAAACAAGCACTTTTTCCCATTCCGCTTCGCGCTTCAAATATTACATCGTTATGTTCGAGGGCAAGAGGTATTACTTGCTTTTGAAGCTCGGTTGGCTTTTCAAAGCGCGCCTCACTTATTGCTTCTTGAAGCTTTTTGCTAAATTCAAAATCTTCGAACTTTTTATATCCTTTTTTGAACATCTTCAACTCCTTCCGTGTCCGTTGCAATCTACATTCCGCATGTCATATTGCGTCGATAATCATATGTCGATAATCACATTCGGTACACAATAAGCCAATTATAAAAATTCAAATTTCATCTTCATTATCTATTAGCTTTTAAATTAGCATTATAAGCTTATTGCCAATTTTTTTATTATTGAATATTCACTTTTCAATATAAAATTTTATCTTCAATATATGTTCATTCAAGCTTATCCGCTACAATTGCAATCGCATTTTTCCAAAAGTTTTTTCAATATTATACATTAAATCTAAACAGAATTATGTCTCCGTCTTTTACAATATAATCTTTTCCTTCCGCTCGTAATTTTCCTTCTTGTTTAGCTTGTTTTTCCGAGCCGGCATCAATAAGGTCTTGATAGCTAATTGTTTCGGCACGAATGAATCCTCGCGCGATATCGGTATGAATTTTTCCCGCTGCTTCAACAGCTGACCTATTCGACTCGATAAGCCAAGCACGTGCTTCGTTTTCGCCAGCTGTGTAAAACGTTACAATATTCAGACCCGAGAAAAACAATTTAAACAATCTGTCCTTACTAAATTCCTTCAAGCCAGCTTCTTCCATGAACACTGTTCTATCTTCCGGCTCCAGTTGAGCTAATTCCTGCTCAAACCTTCCGGCACATACATCCGTTCCTTTTACGATGTTTGGCAGCTTAAAATCGAATTTTTTGCCTATCTGACTTTCATCGATATTAATGATAACGACAATCGGGTGTTGTGTCAAAAGCGCAAACGTCTTAAGCATTTTTTTTTCTTGCTCATTTGCAGGAACATCTTCGATAGGATTGCCCGTCTCGAGTGCCTTTAGGCATCGCCGAAGCAAATCCAATTCTTTTAAGTCATTTTCTTTATTTGGCGTTGGCTTTTTGCTGGAAACTTCAAGTTTTTCTATTCTACGCGTCAGCTGGTCCATATCCGCAAAGATAAATTCTTCCATAAGCTCGTTAATATCCGCTTGGGGATTTATTCTATTTCGATAAGGAGGAACAGCTTCACTCTCAAAAGCACGAACGACAAGGACAAGCAAATCACATTGTCTAACGTCCGCCACGTGTCGTCGAATCTGCTCTCTGCCAGCGGGAGAGGAAAAATCGAAACCCGGGAAATCAATCAATTCGAAACTTATAGGCGTTATTTTTTGCGAGTTATATATTTTCGCTATTCTATGAAGCCTTTCGTCATTTTCATAATGCACCGTCGATAAATGTATTCCGCTACCGGGGGCAAGTTCCGGAAGCTCGTTCGGGTCGATTCCGCTTAATACGGAATGTATCGTTGTTTTTCCGCTAAAAGGCAAACCTATTATTGCAAATCTCATTGCCATTTATTTAAACTCCTTGTTTGAGTTATCCCGTTCAAAAATTCGTGTCAAAGATAAATTATTTCTTATTGTCTTATGCCAAATTCGTTTATCGGAATTTTCTCCACTAAAAGCAGCTCTATTCAACGTAGGGGCTGTTCCCGTATCGAATAGATATGTAGGAAGGCTGCGAATCAATCCGTAAAGGTTATATAAGCTTTCGACTTCTCCTCTGCAATTATACCAGCAAGCTTGACATTTATTGCGTTTGGATGCTTGTTTCATACGTGCGAAAATCTCGATAATATCATCGCTATAAAGATTTCCCGAAGGAGTATTTCGTTTTTCGACGCATATTGATATATTTCCGATGCTATCGATATTGAAAAATGCCCTTCCCGCTTTGCATCCGGCAACTCCGCCATTAAGTGCATTATCGAATTGGCTTAGAAAATACGGGTTGCTAAGCATATTCGGATAACGTTTGCGTAATTCAAGCAGATATTTTGATATATGCTTATCTTTGCAAACAAACCGGATGTCTCCTGTTTTTAAGACACAATAAGGCTGAACCATAAAATAGGCATTAAACTCAGCTGCAAGTTTAATCAGCGATTCGATTTCATCAATATTGTCATGCATTAAGACAGCCATCAGGTTTATTCGTTGCCAAGCTTTTCGTTTTGCACGGGCGAGATATCCGAGAGCATCTACGGCGCGTTCGAAGGCATCTTTCATTCCCCTGCGTCTGTTATGCTTCGTCGGGTCGGCATAATCGATGCTAACGGAAACGCCCCATAATCCAGCGGCATATAAATCATTTGCCAGCTCAGGTGTCATCAGATATCCGTTTGTTGTTATAAATCCCAGATGCCATTGATTAATTATTTTCGCTATATCGACAATATCATCTCTCAGTAACGGCTCGCCTCCCGCTAAAGAAATAAACATAGAGCCTACTCTTGCCAGCTGACGTGCGCCATATTCGAACTGCTCAAGTGTCTGCTCGGGCATTTTTCCTTGCGGGTCTTTCCAATATTGACAAAATCCGCACCTGAAATTACATCGATATGTTACCTGCCAAGCTAGCCAAAGCGGATAGCTGCCTATATATGTTCTGAGTAATCGTGCTTTTTTTTCCGTCGAATTTAACATGGGGACAATATTAAAATATCTTTCTTCAATCTGCAATCAACAATCTTTAATTTCCGTAAACAGTTTAAGCAATCCTATTGCTTATAAACGGAACCGATTTTCATGCTAGTTAAGTTCTAACTGCTGAAAAACGCGCATGTTAGATAAACTTTTAAGATTGAAATTTTATTGGGATTTGATGAAACAGAACTCTTATCGTTTACGAAGGAAATCGGAGGGTTAAATGTATGATGCCGCAAAAATCGAAGCGTTTAGAATTTTTTCTTGCATTATGCGCGAATTTGCGTATAATTGACGGTAGATAGGGATGATTTGGAGATTCGAAACGCTATGAAAAATCTTACGAAACCGACAATATACGATGTCGCTAAACTTGCAAGCGTATCAATAGCTACCGTCTCGGCAGCTTTTAATGACGGGCCTATAAAAGACAAAACCCGAAGCAAAATTTTACACGCAGCTAAAAAACTCGGATATCGCCCCAACTTGATTGCCCGAAGTATGGTTACCAAAAAAACTCATGTGCTCGGGCTGATTCTTCCTTGGAATAATGTTGAACTAACGGACGCCGCTGTGATTTATTCTAACGAAAATAAATACGGATTAATGTCTTTGTTCTCCGGAAGTTACTCCCAAGCAGGTGAGCGTACATGTATAGAGAATTTGATAGAACGAAGGGTTGACGGAATTATATTCTTGCCCCAACAAAATCTTACGGAAGATTACGCACATCTGTTAGCAATGATACGCGAAGAAGACATAAAAGTTGTTCTGATTGACAGATATTTTAACGAAATCAAGATAGACTCCGTCGTTACCGATAATGTGGAAGGTGGCAGACTCGCTACGGAATATTTGTTAAAGCTCGGGCACAAGAAGATTCTTTTCTTTATAGATTCTCATAAAGCTTCTTCTACTTATGACAGACTCGAAGGATATAGAACGGCAATGACGCAGGCAGGTATCCTCTTCGATAACGATATGATTGTACAAGTAGATATCGGAGACAATGCCAAAAATGTTGCGAAGGAAATTTTGACTCGACGAAAAGATATTACCGCTATTTTCGCGATAAATGACCATTTGGCTTATGATGTTATGTTGGCATGTGAGGAAATCGGAAAGAAGATACCGGATGAAATATCGCTTGTTGGATTTGATGACATACTTTTAGGACCTCACAGGATAGGCCGATTACTAAATCCGCCACTTACAACGATAAGGCAAAACTTTTCTTTTATGGTGAAGCAGGCAATCGAGATATTGATAGCAAAGATAAAGAACAATGCACCTGATACGGGCGAAATCAAATACATCAAACCCGAGATTATTGTCAGGAAATCGGTAAAGAAAATAGAAGATACTTAATTATTACGATTGAAAATATTGCGGAGCAAGCAGCATCTTTACGAACATAGAAAATATAAAAATAGCTTTATGTGAATTAATTTTGATTATTTTGTAAGGAGTAATTGCTTATGAGTGTGCAAAAGGAAAGAAAAGGTAATTGTTGTGGAATGAATGATTTTAATGTTAACGTTTGTCGTGTTTTTGAAGAAAGGAGTAATGCGATGAGAACAATAACAAAGATATCGATTGTAATGATTGTAATGTGTATGCTACTGATGAGTAATATCAGTAAAGCAGCTTTTGTAGGGGCTAATTACGATGTTTCTGCAGGTACTGAAGTTTTCGGCCATATTCTTGATGACGGTTCCGGTACGCCCCTTCCGGATTATCCTGAAAACTTTACAGACAGTTATCGTTATGACGATATTTATAGGGCAAATGCAGCAGAAATTTCCCCTTATACATATACGACCGTATCAGATGCAGGCTGGCTTGTATATAGCTATCAAGCGGAAAGCGGCAATATTATCAATAATGTTGACCTCACTGTAAAATATTATGTAGCAAAAGATTGGGCTACTGTAGGCCTAAAAATATTCTGGACGACAGACTATGACGGGCAGAATAAACCTGACGAAACCCAATGGACGGATACGGGATTTTCTCCGGTAAGAGGAAGCACAACAACGGAAACTCTGTCAACTTTTCACCCCAACAGCAACAAATTCTTTATTGCTTACAAGATGTGGACAGTTGATCACGGTTATTATGTTATACTCAGGGGAGATAAAGCTATAACGACGACTGTTCCCGAGCCTGCGACAATTGGGCTATTGAGTTTGAGCATAATCGGCTTGTTTCACAAAAGAAGATTTTGATTAGAATGTTTAATGGTGAGATACGCGAGATTAAAAAATTTCGCGTATCTCACAAGATATAATATAATTGTATAAACGGAGATATTTCCATGAACAGAAGCTCGAAAAGTTTTACCTTAATAGAGCTATTAGTTGTCGTGGCGATAATTGCAACTCTGATTGCGATATTGCTGCCGGCGTTGTCATCTGCGAGAAACACAGCGAAACGGGTATTATGTGCAAGCAATTTTCACTCCGTCGGACAAGGATTGATTGCGTATTCTAACGATTACAATTCTTATGCACCGTATGCTTGCTATAGCTATGGCGCAACCCGTACATATTATTGGCCCGGTGCTCATGGCAGTACCGGATATATGGGATTGGGGTTATTATGGCGTGAACATTATATTTCGGACGGTAATATATTCCAATGTCCGATGCTGCCTGGGTTTTATGATAATATTGACACCTTCGAAGGGTATTTAACATCTTTCCCGGAGGACGGAAAATGTGTTACGCGAATTATGTATCTTCCTGCAATCAGACGAGTGATGATATCTCCGGAGCCAACCGAAAAGGAACGCCATAAATTGCTACCGTCAACGGCTTTTTTGACAGAAAGTATAAGCTGGTGGCTCATCGGAGCACATGGCGAAGGAAATAATGTTTTGTATGGCGACGGTTCCGTCGCTTTTTTGCAGACCGTCGGAGCCGGCACAAATAATGCACGTTGGGTTGACTATCACGCACATGAATTGGATAAATGGTGGCACTAGCTCTATCCGTCCGGATATTCGTATATACGATTTGCGATTTTAGACGTTTCCGATTTTGACAAAGACGTTTTCGATTTTGATAAGGATGATTTCGGTTTTGACAAAGACGTTTCCGATTTTAATAAGGATGATTCCGGTTTTGACAAAGATGATTCCGGAAAAATGATTCTGACAAAGACGATTCCGAGAAAATTATTCCGAGAAAATTATTCTGATAAAAATGATGTCTAAGGGAAATTGTTTATGAAAATAATCGGCAGAGTTAAAATAAGCGACATACGGAAGATTTTTGTTATAAGCTGTTTTGCCGTCTGCTTTGCTACTTGTTATGTTATGGCAGATAGCCTTCCCCTAATTCGAATTGGCGAAGATAATCCCGCTGTAATCGACGGGCATTTGTCCGAATCTTCGTGGCAGAGATGCGCTCAGGCATTGCCCTTTCTTGATGCAAATACAGGCAAATTGGCTAATGTCCAATCGCGAGTTATGGCGTATTACGATAAGAATAATTTGTATATAGGATTTGTATGCGATGAGCCCGAACCGGGGAAATTACATTCCCGTTATAACAAACATGATTCCGCTGTTTGGTCGGACGATTGTATAGAGATATTCCTGAAAAGCCCAAAAAGTACGCATATTTATCACATCGTTGTAAATAGCATAGCAACGGTTTATGACGCAATTGATTCCGATGCTTCGTGGGAAAGCAATGTCAAAGTTGCAACGAGTAAGGGTACAAATTGCTGGATAGCGGAAATATCTTTGCCGTGGAAACGGCTCAAAATCGTTCCTAGCAAAAATAAAATGTTGCAAGTTAATTTTTGCAGAGAACGCAAAGTTAAAGCGGAACTCTCAGCCTGGAGCAGCACGCTTGGCAATTTCCATAAGCCCGAACGTTTCGGGAAAATAATATTAGGTCAGCCAACGGTGCGTGTAAATATGTTGGAATTGTCGCCAGTCAGGCCCGGAGCAAATATCGGAAAAATAGATGTTTGCCTTGCAAAAGGTGAAAGCGTAACTTTGTTCATCTCGGGTAAGCGCATCAGAGTTTTTACAGGCAATGCAAACGGTACAACTCAATCGTTTTTTTATCCGGCTGGACTGGCAAGTAATTTTATCAATTTCGAATTGCGTTCAAAAAATATTGTACTCTGGAAAACAGCTATCTCAATGCCTATAACGCCGACGCCTGTTTTGTCCGACTTAAAGTCAATTATTTCGTATGCGCGTCGGTCTTTGCATATTCTACCGGATAAAATTGCTCTTCGAGCTGATTTGCAAATGAAGATAAATATCGCAGAACAAGAAGCGAGGAAATATCAAAACGTAATCAGAACAAGTTTAAAAACACATTTGCCTGTGAAATATGAACAATATAAGAAAATGAATAAGACGCTTTTGACGCATAAAAAAGTGTTGAGCAAGGCTCTTTGGCCTGTCTGGCACAAATGTAATTGGGTCGATGTCAAGCGTAGAGAGATGCCTGCTGACTTGTCGGATATTTCCGATTTACATTTCACATGTCTAATTAATGAGTATCAATCAGCGAATATTCTCATCACAAATCTGCGTCCGAAATCTTTGCATCTGAGAATTGTTCCGTCCGAAGTTATATGGCATCATCCCAAAGATAACTTACTCCGAAACAGTAGCTTTGAAATAGATGCCAACAAAGATAATATTCCGGATAACTGGCGTATATCTAAGCTAACAAAACTCAGCTGTATTAAAATGATTTCTTCGTCGAATAATAAGCGAGTTTTGCTAATAGATTATGACGCTCCGGACGCAGGGCGTGAAGTTTTATTGCTTCAAAATATACAAAATCTGATACCGGGAAGAAAATATCTTATCCAATTCAAAGCCAAAACCGAAAACAACCCAAACATAAGAGTCGCTCTCATTAATAACGGCTGGAAAGATGTCAGGGGAACGGGGCTATTGCAGGGAAATAGCGATTGGCATCTTGTTCGCAAAGTTATTACTGCGCCCGGAGGGTCTTCTTACAGATTTATCATTTTAAGTAAAAAATCAATCGGAAAAGTTTGGCTAAGCGATTTTTGTCTTATTCCCTATAATCGAGTCGTAACTTTTTCGAATTTTGTTCCTCAGCTTCGTGTGGCAGATTATCAATCCTTACGAGGCGGCGGAATACGTGCAGACCCGTTGCTTCCGCTGGGGCCTGACGGCAGATTGGATATTCCTTCGGGCCAGACGCGCCAGATATGGATAACCTTTCCCGGTAGAGATTTATTGCCCGGACATTATACCGGTAACATAGAGCTTCGTCCACTCGCAAGCGAAACAAATCCGTTTCCTATAAACAAACAGGTAAGCTTCGATATGGAATATGTTCCCCTTAGAATTCGCACATCGCCTACGTTCAGGGTGTATAATTGGGATTATGCGGAGAATGAGTCGCACGTGAGAAACTTATTTGAGCATAAAGTCAATGTGTTTTTGTGCGGCGTGCCGTTTCCGCGTTATAATAGCGACGGAAGCATCGCTTCCCCGGCTGATTTTTCAGTAATTGATAATATTTTGCGTATTAAACTGGAATATGCCCGAAAAGCACACGGAGAGATAATGTTCAGCTACGGGGTATTACGCACGTTCTATTTCAATTGGGAAAAGAAATATAATTGGAAATTTATGGGGAAAGAATGGAAGCGTGCTTTTGAGTATGGATATCGCGCTTTCCTTAATTATCTGAAAGAGCTGGGCATGAAATATAACGAGTTCTGTATTCAGATTTGGGACGAAGCGATGCAAGATAGATTGCACTATGTCGTGGAAGGGGGAAAACTATTGCGCAAAATAGACCCTAACGTGCGACTGGTGATGGACGGTGAACAGCCAATTGAGCTGACAAGGCAAATGAATCCGTATGTTGATATATGGATTCCCGTGCTGCATTGTCTCCAAAATAACAAAGATTTATTAAACTGGTATAAAAAAACCGGAAAGCCGATTTGGACATATACATGTCAAACGCGAATGAAATCTTTATCGCCCTACAAATATTATCGCCTTAAACCTTGGAATGCGGCACGTTTCAGCTTACAGGGAGTCTGCTATTGGGCATACAATTCTTGGTATGGCGACCCGTGGAATGATTTCGACGGAAGAAGAGGCGATTGCGGAGTTATCTATCCCGGAACAGCTCAGCCGATAGATTCTCGACGATGGGAAGCATCTCGCGAAGGAATCGAAGATTGGCAACTAATTAAGCTAGTGCAGAATCTTGCAAAAGAACAAGGCGATAAGTTACAACAATCGACACATACGCGGATAAATGCTGCGATAGAAGAAGTTTTGTCTAAGCAAGATAATCCCGAATTAGCAGCGAAAATACACGGAGATTTAATTTCACTTGCGATTAAATTGGCAAATAAGCGAAAATTACGTATAACCGATATTAAGGACACATCGTCAAGCCAAATGCTTTCGCTTAGCTGTCGGACAAATTATCCGACGAGCGGCAAAGTTTTTTATAGATTTAGCGGAGAAAGCAATTGGCGGATAATTTCCCTTCGTGAAAATACAAGACACAAGATTAACAAAAAG
>CAZKNI010000318.1:0-4354 GCA_964554055.1 uncultured Phycisphaerae bacterium
TATTGATAGCCATCTTTGTGGCATTGTATAACAAACTCGTTCAGCTGCGTATGCGTGTTAAAAACGCTTGGAGTCAAATCGACGTCCAACTCAAACGTCGATATGACTTGATTCCGAATTTAATAGAAACCGTTAAAGGATATGCCGCTCACGAAAAAGAAACACTTGAGCGAGTTGTGAAAGCAAGACAGACAGCGGAACAAGCAAAAGGAATACGCGAACAAGCACAAGCTGAGAATCTGCTTACCGGTGCTCTAAGACAATTATTTGCACTAAGCGAGGCATACCCCGACCTTAAAGCAAATCAAAATTTCTTACAGCTACAAGAAGAATTGACAAGTACAGAAAACAAAATCAGCTTTGCCAGACAGCATTATAACAATGTTGTCGAAGCATATAATACAGCTATACAAGTATTTCCCGCTGTTATGTTCGCAGGAATGTTTGGCTTTACACGAGAAGAATTTTTCGAGCTCGAAGATACAAATCAAAGAGAAGCCCCAAAAGTGAAATTCTAAAGTTGGAGGACAAACACAATGAAACAATCGCATACAATTACAATTTTGATAATCATCATAACTTTCTGTGTTTACAGTGTCGCTCTCTCATCGTCAACTCGGACATCCGCAACCGGTTTGACAAATTCCTCAACTCAGCCAGCTACAAGTACACAAAACAAAGATATAACAGGCGCGGAAAACGTCCTCCAAAAATTATTAGAACAGGAACCCCCAATCACTCCGCCAATAAATATGCATAAGAAAAAAGAGTGTAAAAAGAAAATATCCGTTAAAAAACAACCCGTTCGATTCACACCTTTTACCGCTAAAACGAAAAATAAACAAAAACTGTTGCCCGAAGGATATTACATCGCTGATAGAAGAGGAAGACTGATTATTACAAAAAATTATCCCGTGTTCGTCTTCGAATCCGACGGAAAGGTAATGGCTGATCCGCCTATAAAATTGCTGCCGAATCGCTGGCTTGAAAAAATGGAGTCTGATGTTTCCGCAAGTCCCGTCCCCGTTATTTTTAGAATAAGCGGAGAGGTAACCTGTTATCATAACCAAAATTTTCTGCTACTGAGAAAAGTTTTGATAGACCGGGGTGCGGGCATAATAACTAAGTAACTCTATGGAACCTATAAAATTAGCTATCGTAGGAGTTGACCGTTACACGGAGTTGCTGTTTGAGATTTTACTCAAATCAGACAGGCTCAAGCTTATCGCATTATGTGCCGCTCAAGCTGACATCATTGAGAAATATAAAGAGCAATTCGAAAATGCCGAAATAGCATTTTACACCGATCCGCGTGAAATGTTATTACGAAGCAATCCCAATATCGTTTTACTCTGGCAGGACTTTTGCGGTCCGGAATTTTCCCGTTTTGTGTTAGAACAAAAAAACTGGCTTGTACTCAGGCCGCCTGTCAAAGGCGAGATGGCTCAAACAAATAATCTGATAAAATGTGCTGAAAAAAACAATGTCGGCCTCTACGTTTGGACTCCTTGGCTTTTCTATCCGGGAATAGAGTGTATTGCAGATTGGATTGCTGAAGAATCCGTGCATTTTCTTTGTGCAAGAGCACAATATGCATTCGCACAAATGGAGCTGCCCGCATCGCAAGAACTTATTTCCGCAATATATCCGCAAATTTTTTTGACTCATCAGTGGCTTGGCATTCCCCAACAAATTTATTGCCATCATCGTTTTTTCCCGGGAAGCTCCGCTGATGCTTCCTTCCAATTTTTTGGTATGATAAACATGATTTATCCAAGCAGCTCCGCAATGTTAACCCTATCAATTAATACGGGGCCTATCGAAGAACATTACATAATTTCGACACAAGCAAAACAGATACAAGCACGCCCACAACAGGCAAAATTGTTTGATACAGCGGGAAATCTGATAGAAGAAAGTCAGCATATAAGCTATACGCAAGCAAGAAAAGCAGCATACGCTAAACACTTCGAACAGTTATGGCAAAGTTTTATGGAACAAAAACGCGTTAGCGATTTCGAGCTTAAAAGTCAAATAAGTGTATTTATCGCTGTAGAAACAGCAAAACTTTCCGCGCGGACAGGACAACCGGAATCTCTTGCAAAAGTTGCGGAATTAACGACGAACAGTTAAACTGATAATGCATTTATCCTTATAATTATAGCTATAAACATGAATAAAAATATTCTGACACAAGAACAGATATCCGAATTTATGTCCGTCGCTATTGAACAAGCATGGCTTGCAGTCAAAACAAAACAAGGAGGCCCTTTCGGCGCCTGTATTGTCGATATTAAAACTCACGAAATTATTTCCAAAGCACATAATACCGTATTAGCTGATAACGACCCGACGGGACATGCGGAAATAAACGTTATCAGAAAAGCATCTCAAAAGAAACATACATATTGGCTGACGGATTGTATTTTATTTAGTACATGCGAACCGTGTCCTATGTGTCTGGGAGCTATATATTGGGCGAGAATTCCAATCGTATATTTTGATTGCTCGAGAAAAGACGCAGCTGATGCCGGCTTTGATGATAGCGTCATCTACGAGCAAATTTCATTGCCGCCCGAACGCAGGAAAATCAAGTTCTTCACATCAACAGACAACAAAAAAAGCCTCGAAGTTATGCTATACTGGAAATCATTATATTCTGAAAAGGTATATTGAATGATAAACAAAATAAATAAGATGAACAGAGCATTGATAATAGGAATTTTTGTTTTATTTTTTCCAGCCACTGTATTTGCAACAGCTGGAAAGTTAACAGAAGTCGAAATTACACATCGAATGATGTTTCTTGTAATTCAGCTCGGAGTAATTTTATTCGCAACCCGTATAGGCAGCATAATCTTCGAAAAAATTCATATGCCCGCTGTATTAGGCGAATTAGTTGCCGGTATGATAATAGGTCCATACGCCCTTGGCAGAACGCCTCTTATTGGCTTTCCTCACGGTATTTTCCCTCTTTATGGCGATTTTCCAATCTCACCTGAACTTTATGCGTTAAGCGCAGTGGCAGCTGTCGTATTGTTGTTTATGGTCGGACTCGAAACAGATTTATCGCTACTGCTAAGATATTCCTTTGCCGGTGTAATCGTAGGAATAGGAGGAGTTGTAGCTTCATTTATCTTAGGCGCTTTAACTCTTGTCTATTTTTCGCCCATGCTACTCGGAACTCAACTCACATTCTTTTCGCCGGTAAGTTTGTTTGGCGGAATTGTATCGACTGCAACTTCTGTCGGGATAACAGCCCGTATCCTCTCGGAAAAGCGTAAGCTCGATTCGCCTGAAGGAGTAACAATTCTCTCAGCTGCTGTCATCGATGATGTAATAGGAATCATTTTATTAGCTGTTGTTATGGGTATTGTCGCTTCTACAAAAAAACACGGGCAGGTCGATTGGATGCATATTTTGCTAATATCTGCTCGCGCCGTTATTGTTTGGCTTGTAGCAACAGTTATAGGTTTACTCGGTGCGAGAAAAATCAGCTTTTTGCTCAAACTGTTTCGTCAGCGAACAGCTATCGCAATAATGGCATTGGGATTAGCTCTTATCCTTTCAGGTCTGTTCGAACAAGTCGGACTTGCTATGATAATAGGTGCTTATGTAATGGGATTAACCCTCTCAAATACAGACATAAAACACGCTATTCGCGAACGACTTGACGATATTTACGAATTCCTCGTACCCGTTTTCTTTTGTGTAACGGGAATGCAGTTAAATGTTGTTTCTCTGCTCTCTCCCAAATTGTTGATTTTTGCAGGCGTATATGCTTTTGTCGGAATAATATCAAAAGTCGTAGGTTGTGGCCTGCCCGCTTTGCTCGCCAATTTCAATCTTAGAGGTGCATTGCGTGTCGGATTCGGAATGGCCCCGAGGGGCGAGGTCGGGTTAATTATCGCGGGAATTGCTCTGGCAACAGGACTAATAACACACGATTTATTTGCCGCAATGGTTATAATGGTTGCAGTTAATACTCTTATCGCGCCTCCCGCCCTTGTCTTATTGTTTCGCTCTCCTAAGCCAGGTGTAAGACATCCGGAAAAACTCGCTCCTTCAGGACAAATAAAGCTGAGCTTCGATTTTCCTTCACATCAAATGACGGAATTTTTTGTCGGCAAGTTAAGGGAAATTTTTGAAGCAGAAGGTTTTTTCGTACACAATATCAGCAGGTCGCAACGGCTTTACGAATGCCGAAAAAATGAAACCGTTTTCGATTTCCAGTGTCCGGGAACAAATCTTACTTTTACATGCCATGAATATGATGTTCCCTTCATAAAGACAGCTATGTTTGAAGCCTTCGCTGCTTTTGAAAATACAATCACGCAACTAAAAAAGCCCCTCG
>CAZKNI010000319.1:0-3631 GCA_964554055.1 uncultured Phycisphaerae bacterium
AATATATCTAATGCATGTCGCAGCTGCATTGACAATCCTTCAAGTCCTGCTCGATAGATTTGTCCGCGCTCCGATGTAACTGTCAATCCTATTATTAAGCCGGGGCTTTTATAAGGAGCAGCTGGCCCCGTTTGAGGCATAAAATTTGCAAGAAACGTCAAACCCTCAGCTCCGGGCTTAACCTCTTTTGCTTCCGCAATCATTTTTTCGTATATTCCATCATCCGAATCTGCCGACCAAAATTGCCTTCGTACCCACTCAAGCGTACCGGAACCCATCATAAGAAATTGCGGATCGACTAATCCGCTACAAGCATCTTGTTCGACGATAATACCCGAACGAAAAGCATTTACATCAGGCTCAAATGCCTTTGTGCGAACTAAAAGGATTTCCCATGTCCCGGAAGACAACACAGCCTCTTCCGCTGTCCCGCAAGCGCCGTAAAGAGCAAACTGTGTATCGTGTCCCGCTGCAATTACGCACGTGTCTTCGGAAACGCCAAGCGAAGTTGCCAGTTCAGCTTTCACTCTGCCTATAACTTGGCCGGGCTCATAAAGTTCAGGCCAAATCGACTCATCGACACCGGCAAGCTCAAGCATCTTGGCATCCCATCGACGAGCTCCAACGCTAAACGCCATCGTTGTTCCTGCCATTGTAGGGTCAACGCTCAATTTCCCTGTCAAACGATGATTAAGAATACCGGTAACCGTAAGCATTTTATACATATTCTTCCAAGCATCCGGAGCATTTTCCCTAATCCAAATCATCTTCAACAGCGTGTTAAACGATATTACCTGATAGCCTGTTCGCCTAAATATCTCTTCAGGAGAAATCTGATGTTTTATCTTTTCAACGAGATGATTTGTTCTCGGACACTGCCAACTTATCAGAGGGTAAACAAGCTCTCCTTGCTCATTTACAGGCGCAGCATCTGCTCCCCACGTTGTAACAACGATTGCTTTCACTCTCGAGCCATCTACCTGAGATGTTATTTCAGCTGTCAGCTTACACAAATCGGAAAAAATCTTTTCTATATCCCATATAAGCCAACCTGACTGCCCACCGGGCTGCGGCAAAGAATGATTTTCTTTTCGTGCCTCTGCCAAGATTTCGCCCCTAATATCGATTGCTATCGTTCGAAAATTTGTCGCTCCGCAATCCCAAACAATCACAACAGGTTTCGATACAGACATATAAAACTCCTTCTTCCTTCAATAATACCCTTTCTATTGTAATAACCTTTTTTCCTATCTCAATAACAACCGGCAAAAATAAAATTATTATCATATTTTGCATTTAAACAACTAATAAATTTCGCCGATATACTCTTTGCAATACAACGCATAGCCAAAATTTAGCGATTCAATCGTACAATTTATTTTGGGGAGAAAGAAAATGAGCGAAAATAATGCAACCGCTCTTGCAACTGCAAGATTATCAGACCTTGCCGGAAAATATCTAACTTTTACCCTCGAAAACGAAGATTACGGCTTGGAAATACTCAAAGTCCGAGAAATAATAGGAATAATGGACATCGCAAAAGTGCCTCAAACCCCGGAATACGTCAAAGGAGTCATCAACCTCCGAGGCCAAGTAATTCCCGTTATCGACTTGAGATTAAAATTCGGAATGGAGCAAGCACCGATAACAGAACAAACATGTATCATCGTTTTGGAAATAGCGAATCAGAATCAATCATTCCAAACCGGCATTATCGTTGACAAAGTCTCGGAAGTGCTCGATATTTCCGAAAATCAGCTCGAGCCCGCACCAAATTTCGGACACGCTGTAAACACTGATTTCATACTCGCTATGGCTAAAGCTGAGGATTCTGTCAAAATCCTGCTTGACATAGACAAAATCCTTTGCAGCGACAATCTTGCCCAATTAGCACAAGCTGAGCAGCAAGAAGAAGAGCAAAACTAAAATCTGTATCCCCGAAAAAACATACAACTCCTACGATGCGCTCATTTCCTCTGCTGCTGCACGAATAGACAACTTTATCCTGCCCTGTTCGTCAATCCCGATAACTTTCACCGTAACAGTATCTCCGACGTTACATATATCCGTTACCGAATTGACATATTTATCCGACAACTCACTTATATGGCAAAGCCCTTCCGTGCCGGGCAAAACTTCCACAAACGCACCGAAATCTTTGATAGATGTTACTTTTCCCGTATAGATTTTTCCTACCTGCACTTCTTCGACAAGCTTTTCGATTGCCTCTTTAGCTTTCCGAGCAGGCTCCTGCCCTATACTTGAAAGATATATCATTCCGTCGTCTTCTATTTCTATCGTTGCTCCTGTCTCTTCTTGAAGTTTTCTTATATTTTTTCCGCCAGGACCGATAATTTTACCAATTTTCTCAGGGTCTATTTTTACTGTCATAAGGCAAGGTGCATGTTCCGAAACATTATCTCTAGGCTGAGGAATAACATCTGTTATCTTTTCAAGAATTTTCAAACGAGCCGATTTAGCTTTTTCAAATGTTTCCGAAATCTGTTCGAAACTTATCCCTTTCATCTTAAGGTCAAGCTGAATCGCAGTTATCCCCTCTGCCGTTCCAGCCACCTTAAAGTCCATATCCCCGAAATGATCTTCTTCCCCTATAATATCTGTCAAGTAAACGGTTTTCCCTGCTTCGTGCACCATTCCGATGCTAATACCCGCTACGGGAGCTAAAATAGGAACACCCGCATCCATTAACGACAGAGTTCCCCCGCATACCGTTGCCATCGAGCTCGAACCGTTCGACTCCAAAATATCCGACACAACGCGTACCGTATAAGGAAACTCATCGACAGCTGGCATTACCTGCGCCAACGCACGTTCTGCCAACGCTCCGTGTCCTATTTCACGCCGTCCCGGGCCTCTAATAGGCCTAACCTCGCCTACACTGAAAGGAGGAAAATTGTAATCTAACATAAACTTCTTGCTATACTCTTCAGTCAATCCGTCGATTACCTGCTCATCTTCACTCGTGCCAAGCGTTACCGTAACAAGTGCTTGTGTCTCGCCACGAGTAAATAATCCCGAACCGTGCGTACGAGGCAATATCCCGACTTCACAAGTTATATCGCGTAAATCGTCATAGCCCCTACCGTCAGCACGTTTCCCTTCGAGAATAAGTGCACGCGTAATCTTTTCTTCAAATTCTTCAAACGCCATCTTTGCCAATGCTGTCAGCTTATCAACTTCATCGCTATCTGACGGTACATATCTCTCTATCGCTTGTTTCCTTAGCTCATCTACCGTTTCATTGCGCTGTTTCTTGCTGACAATACACTTTGCTTCTTTAAGCTTGTCCGTAAATTCTTGCTCGAGAGAGGACAATATCTTATTATACTCTTCGGGAAGAGGCTCAACTTCTCGCTTAACCGGATTAACTTTTTCCACAAATTCATCTATCAAAGAGCAAACTTCCTTGATTATCCCGTGACCAAGTTCGATAGCTTTACGAACATCTTCTTCGCTACAAGGCTGACATCCAAGCTCTATCATATTAACAGCCGACGACTTGCCCGCGAGAACCAATTCCATATCCGAAAACTCAAGTTCACTGTGAGTAGGATTAACAACAAATTCACCGTTTACCCTGCCAATTCTAACAGCTCCGATAGGGCCTTCA
>CAZKNI010000320.1:0-13703 GCA_964554055.1 uncultured Phycisphaerae bacterium
ATGTTGTAATTTTACTTGATTCGCTAACGCGACTTGCACGTGCTCACAATATATTCCAGCGAGGTAGCGGAAAAATAATGGGCGGCGGAATTGATGTAAGGGCACTGGAAGAACCTAAAAAACTCTTCGGAGCTGCAAGAAAGTTCGAAATAGGAGGCTCGCTAACTATAATTGCGACGGCTCTTGTCGATACGGGTTCACGTATGGACGAATTAATATTTCGCGAGTTCAAAGGGACGGGGAATATGGAGCTTGTGCTTTCACGCAAATTGGCAAATCAGAGAATTTTTCCCGCTATTGATATTGAAGAATCGGGAACTCGCAAAGAGCATTTGCTCGTAGGCTCTCACATTGCACAATATAATGCTCTCAAAAAACATCTTTTAAAAATGGAGCAAGTTCAAGCAATGAAATCTTTAATTAGCGTGCTAAACAAGTTTTCTTCAAACAGTCAGCTATTGAAGCATCTTGTTTGATTCTTATCAACTTTTTTCGATTTTTCGTATTTTTCAGAAAATGCGACTTAATCGACGTTTATCAAAACGGGTATTTCTTCGCAATTCTCTTTCATCGGACAACGAATGCAATCTGTCCAAACTTTGTGAGGCAGCTGAGATTTTTCTATTTGTTTAAATCCGAGTTTGCGAAAAAAGTTTGTTTCGTATGTTAAAGCGAAAACTTTTTTTATACCTAAATCTTTTGCTTCGTCCAGTGCAGCTTCGACTAACATTCTGCCTATGCCTCTTCCAAAATATTCGGGAAGAACCGCTAAACTGCGAATCTCCGCTAAATCAAGCCACATTATGCTCAACGCGCAACAACCTACAATTGTTCCTCCGCTGTCGCAGCATACACAAAATTCGCGAATTCGCTCATAAAGTTCATCTTTTGTACGAAATAACATTTTATGTCGTTCCGCAAAATAGCTTATTATGGAATGAATCGCATCAACATCGTTCATTCGTGTTTTACGCACATAAAATTTACCTGAATTATTTGTCTGCATCATTTTTCCGGATTATTTTGCTTGTAATCAAGCCGTCTGACAATTCCGTTAATATTCGTTCGTTTATTTTCGTTTGTTTTACGGATGTAATCAATTTATTATTTTCAGCTTTTTTTACGATAGCGAATCCTCGCTTTAAAACTCTGCGATAATCACAATTATCCAATCGTTTTTGTAGATGCTCTATATTCAACGTATCTGTTTTATATCGACTCTGCATAGCGGATGAAAGCTTGTCTTTTAGATTTTCGAGTTTATATTTCGAACGTGTAAAAAGTATCCGAGGCGAAATCTTGTTCAGATTCAACTCGTTGCTATGAAGAGTTGCTCGTGCCCGCGTAACAGACAAAGCTATGAATTTCTGCAAGCTCTGTGTTGTTTCATCGAGTTTTTGAATATAATATGCCAATATCATTTTGGGATTGCGAAATATGCCCCTGTTTGCTAACGTTCGCAGATGTCGCTTGTTTGTCCATATTTGCTGGGAAACGACATTGTCCATTCGCATTAAATATTTGTTCAATTGCGTTAGCACATCTTCGAGTTTAGGAGTAGCGAGTTGAGCTGCTGCTGTCGGCGTTGCTGAACGTAAATCAGCTACGAGGTCAGCTATTGTTACGTCAATTTCATGTCCGATGCCCGTTATTATAGGCAGTTGAGATTCGTATATGGCACGTGCAACAATTTCTTCGTTAAAAGCCCAAAGGTCTTCAAGCGAGCCGCCTCCTCGGGCAAGAATTATCAAATCGATATTCAATTTATCAGCATTTAGATTTACATCTTTTATTGCTTGTGCTATTTCAAATTTTGCCTGTTCGCCCTGTACTTGCACCGGATAAATCAAGACCCGACCGATAGGCCAACGCAAATTGAGAGTGCGAATAATATCGCGAATTGCAGCTCCCGTCAAACTTGTTACAATCGCTATCGTAAACGGATATTTCGGCAACGGAAGCTTGTGCGAGCTATCAAATAATCCCTGTTTTTCGAGCTTTTCCTTTAATTGACGAAATGCCAATTCAAGCTCTCCGACACCAGCTGGCTTGAGCATATCAACATAAAGCTGATATTGTCCGCGCGGCGCATAAATGTCAATATTGCCTCCCGCAATAACAGCTATTCCGTTTTCAAGCGAAAACTTTATTTTAGAACTAATCGACCGCCAAACGACGCAATTAATCTGTGCATATTCATCTTTTAAGGTAAAATAAATATGTCCCGAACTTGGCTGAGACAGATTCGAAATCTCGCCCGTTACAAGCAGACGCTCGGGAAGATTAAGCTCCAATGCTGTACGAATCATCAACGTCAATTCGCTGACGGTGAAAATACGCTTTTGCTCTCGGAGATTTTGAGATTCCGACTGAGTTTTCGAATCAACTGTTGTTTTCGGAATGCACTCCGCCAGTTCTTGCGAAACATCGAATAGAGACTCGTCGCCAAATATAATATCCCGCAAATTACTGTTGCGCTTTGTCCTTCTACGTGCCATTGCCAGCTGTACCTGATTGTTTGTTCTTAAACAATTCAGCTATTCCGCCAATGCTGCCTAAAACGCCCGAAACTTCCAATGGCAAAAATACTTTATTTGCCCTACCGTCCGCAATCTTTTGAAGTGCCTCGAGATATTTAATAGCTATCAAATCGTTCGTAGGCTTGCCATTATGTATAGCATTGAATACCCGTTCGATAGCTTCGGCTTCACCCTGTGCCACCGTCAGCCTTTTATAGCGCTCAGCATCTGCAACTTTTTTCATCGCTTCCGCTTTACCCTCTGCTTCCAATATTGCAGACTGCTTAACTCCTTCTGCTTGCAATATTGCAGAGCGCTTCTGTCCTTCCGCTTCCAGAATCATCGCACGTCTGTCACGTTCAGCTTTCATCTGCCTATGCATCGCTTCGGTAACATCCCTTGGCGGCTCTATACGTTGAAGCTCGACACGAGTAACTCTTGCTCCCCATTTATCGGTTGCATCGTCCAATATCTGTCTTAGCTTATTGTTAATAACTTCTCGCGACGTAAGCGACTCGTCCAAAGCTAAATCGCCTATGAGATTACGCAAATTTGTCTGTGCGAGTTTTGTTGCTGCAATGTAAAAGTCGGAAATATTATATGTAACGTTTACAGGATCCGTTACCTCATAATAAACAACGGCATCAACTTCAACGACAACATTGTCCTTTGTGATAACAGCTTGCGGAGGAACATCAACAACTTGTTCTCGCATATCAACTTTAATAAGACGCTCCAAAAACGGAATAATTACCGTCAAGCCGCTATCGACCGTTCGCTGATATTTGCCCAATCGTTCGACGAGACCTTTCTCCCAAGGCCTAACTATTCGGATACCTTTAGCGGATATTACGAATAAAACAACGATAATGATAACAAAAAAGATTACATCCATTGTTAATCTCCTTCTTGTTTTTATTTAACTGTTTCCACAACAAGGCGCGTTCCCTTAACCTCTATAACTTTTATACGAGCTCCTTCCGGTATGACGCTATCGTCTTTGCTGTCCGCTCGCCATTCGTCTCTGTCTATTCTCACTTTGCCTACGTTTTTCTCATTATTAATTTCTTCGAGAACAACTCCTTCTTTACCGAGCATTCTGTTTGCTCCAATACCGGACGGCTGAGATTCCGTAACTTTCTCTGCAAATTTTCTGGAAATTGCAAACAATACGCCCGATACAACGACAAAAACCAAAAGCTGCCAAAAACGAGAAAGCCCCAAAAGCGCTATTATACAGGCGAGAAACGCTCCGACAGAAAACCATAATAGAAAAAATCCTACTGTTAGCATCTCTCCGATTAATAGAATTGCCCCTAAAATCATCCACAAAAGCCAAAGCTTATCCGCCATAGACTTGCCCTCTTTAAGAAAGTTAACAAATAATTACGCTTATAGAATAACAGTATAACAAAAATAACGCAAGGAGTTTATCTGTTTTATCTGCCTAATGCCTACGAGACCGCTTCGGAAGCTTTATATTCCTGCCTGATTTGCTCTATCGCCGATTTGTCGAAAATTATCTGCTCAATATCAACTGTTCGTCCGGAAGCTGAATCTACGCTAACTATAATACCTGCAACCCGTACATCTTCTTTGGCAATGCTGTATTTTGTAGGCATTCCGCTAATCAGAGACTTTAAAACTTTTTCCTTCGTTCTTCCTAAAACCGAATCGTAAGGGCCTGTCATTCCCAAATCGGTTATATAAGCTGTTCCTTTTGGCAAAATACGTGCGTCAGCTGTCGGAATATGTGTGTGAGTTCCAAAAACGACAGATGCCCTTCCGTCGAGATGCCAGCCTAGCGCAACTTTTTCACTCGTAGCCTCCGCATGTATATCAACAATAATTATTTTAGTTTGCCGTTGCATTTCCGCTAACACTTTATCCGCCGCTCTAAAAGGGCAATCTATAGGCTTCATATATAATCTTCCGAGTAATGATGTTACACCTATAGGCTGAGAGTTTCTCGCTGACGTTACAATAAAAGGTTTGCCTGCAGCGTTAGAAGGTAAATTTGCAGGCCTAACAATTTTGTTGCATGTTTGCATAAACGGAATAATATCTTCTCGACGATAACAATGATCGCCGAGTGTAACGACATCAACACCGTAACTTTGTAATTTCTTGAATATCGCAGGAGTAAGCCCCGAGCCACCTGCAGCATTTTCCGCATTTGCTATTATTAAATCAAGGCTATATTTCTTTCTAAGAGCTGGCAGGGCAAACGAAAGAAATGTTCTGCCTATTTGCCCGACAATATCACCTATACATAAAATCTTTGTTAGCATACAGCACATCTGTTCTTTGAATGTGAAATAATTTTATTAATTGTTTTTTTGTAACTCGGCAATATTTTCCGATATTTGCGCACAATTGCCATATTCTTATCTTGCATATTCTATTGCTCGCATCTCACGTAATAGAGTTACCTTAATTTCGCCGGGAAATTCCATTTCATGTTCTACATTTTTTGCAATATCACGGGCAAGTTTTATCGTCGCGTCATCGTCAACCGAATTAGCATCGACAATAACACGAATTTCTCTTCCTGCCTGAATTGCATAAGATTGCTTGACACCCGGGAACTTATTAGCAATATCTTCAAGCTGTTCGAGCCGTCTGACATATCTGTCAAGCGATTCTCTTCTCGCTCCGGGACGAGATGCGCTAATAGCATCAGCAGCGGAAACCAAAGGCGTATAAATACTTGTTGCTTCTATGTCTCCGTGATGCCCTTCAATAGCATTAAGAACGTCGGGCTTTTCGCCGTAACGTTTCGCAAGTTCCGCACCGATATGAGGGTGTCCACCTTCAACTTCATGATCGACAGCTTTTCCTATATCGTGCAGCAATCCGCATCTTCTCGCAAATGCTCCGTCCAGACCCAACTCATCTGCCATTATCTGACAGAGATAAGCAACTTCGATGCTATGTCGCAATACATTCTGGCCGTAACTTGTCCTGAAATTGAGCCTTCCCAACAGCTCATACATCTTCGGATGTAGATTAAGAACGTTTGCTTCCAAAGCAGCTTTTTTCCCTATATCCGTAACTTCTTGATCGACTTCCTGAGCTGTTTCGGCAACAATTTCTTCTATTCTTCCGGGATGAATTCTTCCGTCCTGGATTAAAGCTTCGAGTGAACGTCTGGCAACTTCGCGGCGAACAGGGTCGAAAGAACTTATGACGACAACTCCGGGCGTGTCGTCGACAATCACATCGACACCGGTTGCCTTTTCGAATGCCCGAATATTTCTGCCTTCCCTTCCGATAACTCTCCCCTTCATTTCATCATTGGGAATATCAACCGTCGCAACTGTATATCCGCTTGTGTGCTCAGCGGCAAATCGTTGTATAGCTGTTATTATGACTTCGCGTGCTTTTGTATTTGCTTGTTCTTTAGCTTCGTTATATCGTTTTTCGATTAATTTAGCTGCGTCTTTTTCCACTTCTTTTTCAAGCCGTTGAAGCAACAAGTCTCTAGCTTCTTCTATGCTCATATTAGTAATACGCAACAACTGAGCACGTTGCTGAGCAATCGAATCGGATAGCTGGCGCTCTTGCAATTTTATTGCCTTTTCGCGTTCCGCCAGCCGACGTGTCGTATTTTCAATGGCCCGTTCCTTGCTTGCTAACGTTTCGAGTTTTCGTTCGAGATTATCTTCTCTCTTAGCTAATCGACGTTCTACTTCGCGCAGCTCATTTCTAATAGCTGTTGTTTCCTTCTCGAATGCTTCGCTTCGCCTTACATACTCAGCTTTTGCGTCGAGTTCGCCTTTTTGTCTTATTTGTTCAGCTTCTTTATTAGCTTGCTCTATAATCTGTTCAGCACGCTCTCGGGCACTCCTTTGTGTTTTTTTGTTGTGCAAATATACGGAAAACAATGTTCCCGCAATTCCCGTAAAGAAAGCTATCACCGCTATTAATATATACGCTATCATATTCGATACACCTCACAAACCTCATATAACACGAAACAATGATTTTAATGCTCAGGCGGAATTGTGCGGGGAATAAGACGAGGATAATAATAAATTATCCTTTTAAAATAGATATGATATATCCGTAAACTCTAAGGACAACAATCAAAACACATCAGAGATAACCTAACGTAACAATATACATCATCACATTACGAAAATCCTTACGTCTTTCCACTTAGCATCACATCCTTACAAAGTTTACAGATACCTATCTAAACTTTTTGAAATTCGAAATCGTTATCTGAAAAACAAACTTTTCCGATTTCAAATTTCAAGCTATCCGCAGATATTGGCAGGGTGATTTATCGCTCACCCGAACGAAAAATGCCAATCCTAACGGATAAACACAATAAGCAAATAGAACAAATCTATTCCCCAAGCCACTTCGCCTGGAATATTAAGTTTTACAAAATGCTATAACTATAAAACCGTTATATTAAAGTTTATCACACAAATCACAAATAGTCTATTCTGTTTTTCGGAAAAATTGCCTTCGATAAATAATTTATTTATTTCATATTAGCTTGTATTATTTTGATTTTGTGTTAATTTTGATATGGAAATATGACCGAATGACGATTATCATTATATAATGTGATTAATTCGGTACAATTATTCGCGGGCCAATGGAGGTTACGATATAATGAAACGCGAGTCGTTTTGGAAACAAGTGAAAAAATGGAGCTGCTGCTGTGTGATTTTGGCTGCTGTCAATGTCAATGTTCCGAGTTGCGACCCTCAAGCTTTCGAAGATGCAGCTTCTAGCCAGTTAAAAAGCTCTTTAAATTCAATTTTTACAACACTCGTGGAAAAATTCGTTTATGAAGCTTTCGATTTACCCGAAACGATTTCTTATTAATTGTATTTGTATTGCAACACCGTTCCGTATTTATTAAACATAAGCATAATCAATAATACAGCTTTGTTTGTTATGCATACAGCTAAAATCGTAATCCGGAGCAATTCTGATTTTTATGTCTGATAAAATATTTTCGCAGGGTTGGGCAACTTCATGTGTAAGCCAAAGGTTGAAATTATCGAACATACAGCTGACCTTGCGATACTGATTAGCGCAAAAGATTATTATGAATTATTTTCATGTGCCCCCTCTGTTTTATATTCTATTATCGGACATATTGAAATAAACGAATGTACAAATCCTCAAGAAGAAACAATATCATTGCAAGCTGGCAATAAAGAAGAGCTATTTCATGATTGGCTGACAGAAATATTATATTATTTTGAGGTAAGGCAGCTTATTTTTGAGGAATGTCTATTTTCCGTATTAAAATCCGAACGGCTCGAATCTCACATAAAAAGTAGGAAAATAGACATACATAAATCTAAAATTATTACGGAAATCAAAGCTGTCACTTATCACGATTTGAAAATAGAGGAAAAAGACGGGAATATCCAAGCAAGAGTAATTTTTGATGTTTGAACAGGGAACATTGGGATATGTGGGACGGACCGCTTGAAAAAATAGACGAATTTCGTCATAAAATACCGAAAACGTACAAGCCCGAGATGCGCGTTGACGGAATAATCTATGCTTCGGACAAAATGATTGAGCAAATCAGAGCTGATAACGCACCGGAACAGGTTGCCAATGTCGCAACGTTACCCGGCATCGTCAAGCATTCCTTAGCGATGCCCGATATTCATTGGGGATACGGTTTTTGTATAGGAGGCGTAGCTGCCTTTGATGTTGAAAACGAGGGTATCATAAGTCCGGGCGGAGTCGGATATGACATAAATTGCGGCGTAAGATTGTTGAGAACAAATTTTGTCTTTGACGATATAAAAAATAGAATTGAGGGCTTGATTCAATTATTATTCGCTCGCGTTCCTGCAGGTCTCGGCAAAGGAGGCAAACTTAAATATGAAGAAAATGAGATGCGCAGGATATTAGCTGAGGGTGTCAAGTATTTGTATAAAAAAGGATTGGCAACAGAACGTGATTTGGAATGCTGCGAAGCTAATGGAGTCTTGCCGGATGCTAACCCCGATGATGTTTCCGAGCGTGCATATCAAAGAGGCAAAAATCAATGCGGAACCCTTGGCAGCGGAAATCATTTTTTGGAGATTCAACAGGTTACGGAAATCTATGAATCTCAAACAGCGGAATCTTTCGGCCTGAAGGAAAATCAAATTGTTGTTATGATTCATTCGGGCTCGCGCGGATTAGGATATCAGATTTGCGACGATGCGATAAAATTGTTGCGTAATGTTCCTGACAAACTCGGAATAAAGCTGCCAGACCGTCAACTTGTCTGTGCGCCCATAAATAGCAAAGAAGGACAAAAATATCTTTCAACGATGCGATGTGCAGCTAATTTCGCTTGGGCAAATCGTCAGCTTATCACGTATTTGGTGCGTCAGGTGTTTTGCGACTTTTTTGATATGCCGATTGACAAGATAGGACTCGAACTCATCTATGATGTTGCTCACAATATTGCAAAAATCGAGCGACACAAAGTTAACGATAAGGAAAAAATTCTTTGTGTACATCGTAAAGGTGCAACGCGTGCTTTTCCTGCGGGTCATTCGGAGTTACCTAGCTGCTATCGTAGCGTAGGCCAGCCCGTTATAATTCCGGGAGATATGGGACGGGCAAGTTTCGTCTTAGCGGGCGTCAATAAAGCAATGAAGGAAACGTTTGGCAGTGTGTGTCACGGTGCAGGCAGAATGCTGTCGCGCAAGGCAGCTCTAAAAACAGCTTCCGGAAATGAAATCAAGAGAAAATTAGCTCAACAAGGGATAATTGTTCTTTCCGGAGATTCCAAAGGACTTGCAGAAGAACAGCCTGCTGCTTACAAAGATGTTTCGCTTGTTGTTGATGTTGTAACCGGTGCGGGGCTTGCCAAAAAAGTTGCTAAAACAAAACCTTTAGCTGTTATAAAAGGGTAAAAAATCACAAAAAAGATGAAAGGCTATATACAGATGATTCTTTATTGTTGCCGATTTATTGGCTTGGATGTCGAATCGGAAAAGACCGAATCGAGAAAACGGATATTTACACGAACAGCTAACGGTGAATGACTTATAACAAGAAATCTTTCCTGTAATCCCATTGCTGCCAAAACAAGCGGGCCTATGTGTGCGAACCAAATATTGTCTTCTGTCTTGTCGAGTTGTAATGAAAATATGCTGCTAATATCAACGGGTACATTCTTAAGTTTATCATTATTAGCTATTTTACGCATAATCGTTTGCCAAGCTGGCAATACTTTGTTCCAGTTGTTCATCAATTCCTTAGAGCCATCGTGCTGAATGACAAACGTCATTGCGAAAGGCCAACTTAGCGGATGAGTTGGCCAATCATGAATGAGCATCACGGGTCCGAGATGTCTGAAAATTAATTTGCTCACGTCACCTAAACCGGCTCGATGCATTATTTTATTATAATTTCTAATAAGTTTGTCGCGTCTTTTAGAATTGCGAGATTGTAAATATGTGTTTACAATTGAATTTACTCCTTCAGAAACATCTATGTAGCTAACGCCATAAATATTAGCCTGTTGCGGAATAGCTTTGTATAAAGGGCTATTCGGAGAAAGCCTGTTTGTTAAATATCCCATTTCGCAGCTGTTTTTCCATTGCAAATATATTTTGCTAATGAAGGCTTTTTGTGTAAATCCGGCGGAAAATAGCCAACGATTAAGCTCCGAAGCGTCGAGCGAGTTAAGAACATTATCAAGGGTTTCCTTCATTACGGGATTTAGCATTGTTCGTAATCGAGCCAAATCGATATATCCTATTACGATGCGATTTGCTATATCATTGTCATATTCGTTGGCAAGTTTGACAAGCTTGTTTGTATTAATCGAACTTTGTGTCTTTTCTATTGTTTTTATTGCGTCTTCAAAAGCTTTGTGCCCTATTGTGAAAAGAAAATAATTGTTTAAGCTTATCCATTCCCAGCTTGCCCATTCCGGAAATTCTTTAGCTGTTAGCTTTTGATGTCTATATTTGCCTTCGCCCGCCCAAATTATCTTTGCGTCGGCGCTTGTAAAATAATGATCGATAACCGTTTTTAGCAAATTCAAAAATTCAATATGTTTCTCCTTTGCTGCTTGAATTATTACTCCGCCTGAAAGATTCGCCAAGGCAAAAGAATCGGCTCCAAGCTGCTTAGCGGAGACATCTTGTATAAAAATTGCATGCGGATATTTGGACAGTTGAATCGTAATATAAGCGATATCCGCTATTATTTGTTGATTAATATTAAACGCGCCGCTCAAGCCCGCTGCTGAAATCAACGAAGCTAACATCTGTACAGCTTTTTGTTCTCCTATACTTGTTCGGAATGAAATATACGCACCTATACAGTTGCTCGGAACAACATTAAGGATTGTTTCGTTTGATTGAATACTTTTTTCCTTTTTCGCTGAATGTGCCGGCGCGTTTGCATAGCAAAGCGGCAGACAAAACACAAGCACAATCGACAGACTCAAAATATATATAAACTGTCTTGTTTTATTTACCGATACAAAACTCATTAAATATGTTTTCCAGTACATCTTCTGTAATATCCTTTCCAAGTAACGCTCCGATTGCCCGCAACGAATGACTCAAAGACTCAGCAACAATTTCAAGGCCTAATGTTGCATTTGTGTCCTGTTGAAAAATCTCGATAGCGTCTCTTTTAGCATCTTTCAAGCTACAAATAGCTTGATGTAATAATTCTCTCATTCGTTCGTCAAGAGCAACGTGCCCTTGAGCTATTGTAATCGAACGAGTTTGTAATTCCGAAAACACAAGCTCCGCTAATTTATCAAGATTTGTTTCGTGTTCAGCTGATATAGCTAATATATTTTTCGCTTCGTAATATTTTTTAGTATATAAAAGTTTCTTTTGTATTTTTTGAGTGTCAATTACATCAATTTTGTTTAATACAATAACAGCTTTGTTTTCGTGTACATCGTATTTACGAATAAGTTGCACTTGTTGAGCAATATCACCTGTCGAATCCAGAACGATTATAAACATATCCGCTAATTTCAGCATATCGTTTGTATGCTCGAGTGATTTTGCGTTTATTTGCTCCGCGACGTTATCTAACAATCCTACTGTATCACAAAGAAGCAATTCCATATTTTTCCAGTTCCAAACAGCTGATATCACATCTCGTGTTGTACCGGCCAGGGGAGAACATATAACACGTTCGAGCCTTGTCAAGCGATTCATCAGCGTACTCTTGCCCGCATTAGCACAGCCTACAATAAAGACGCGGGGCAAATATTCAATCTGTTTTCTGTCAACAGATGCCTGTAAAAGTTTTTCCAGTCGATTGAGCAATTCATCTGTACAAGAAATTAATTCTTCCGCTCCGATAAGCTCTATTTGTTCTTCGCTAAAATCAATATTCGCTTCGACTCTGCTAACTAATTCGCGTAACTTTTCATATTCATCTGTTAGCAAGTTGTGAAACTTGCCTTCCAACATATTTATCGCAGAGTCAATTTGGGCGTCATTTTGTGCTTCCGTAAGCATGCGAATTGCTTGTGCCTGTGTCAAATCTATTCTGCCGTTGAGAAAAGCCCGAGCTGTAAATTCTCCCGCTTTAGCTGCGATACAGCCGAGTTCTATACACTTTTGTTCTATAAGCCTAATCAATACGGGAGAACTTATAAAGTGAAGCTCAGCTATATCCTGACCCGTATATGTTGCAGGTTTGTTAAATTTCCAACAATATCCGCGAACCTTTAAGTTTTCACATAAGCAGATATAACCGCTTATCGCTGTCGATGAATTACAGTCTTTTATTGAGGCGCCGCTATCGCATACAAAAAGTTTGGCAACAATATCAAATGTTTCATATCCGCTTATTCTCAATATTGCTCTGCCGGAAGGCATGCGAGGCGTCGCAAGAGCGAAAATTGTACTGTCAATCGAATCGAAAATCATAAATTCAAGTTACATACGAACGGATGTTCAGGCAAGCATAAAAAACCGTTTTCAATCTATATCCAAGAATTGACTGTTTTGAGCATTACAAATGTTTCGGTCGAACTTATTTCCTGAATTTTAGCTAAGGATTGCGTAAGAAAATTTATTAATCCCTTATTTGAATCGACAAGAACTTGTGCGATAATATCATATCGTCCTGACGTTATTGCAGCAAAGCTTACATGTTCGAGTTTTGCTATTTTATAAAGTGTTTTTTCGAGCGACTTACTCTCTTTAACTTTAATTCCGATTGTTATAAGCTGATGATCTATTAAAAATTCCGGATTGATTTGTCCTGAAATTCTAAATACGCCTGCTTTGCAAAGCCGTTTTACGCGCATGCGCACCGTTCCCTCAGCTATGTTAAGCTGACGGGCTATTTCCGAATTCGACGTTCTTCCGTCTTTGCGAAGAAGCTCTATTATTTGCCAATCAAGCCTGTCAGGTTTCATCAAACTAAATTAGTCCAAAAAACTTTTGATATTCCTATACTCGAGCGCCAATGATTCCGCTACTGCGCGATGAGTAACAAAGCCATTATAAGTATTAATTCCTTTCAGTAAAGCTTTATTATCGCGAGCTGCTTTCGCTAATCCTTTATTAGCGATTTCTAAGCCATACCTTAACGTCTGATCCGTTAATGCTATTGTCGATGTCATCGGAACAGCACCGGGCATGTTGGCAACGCAATAATGCAAGATATTTTTGACATTAAAAGTAGGATTGTCATGAGTTGTGGGATGAGTTGTCTCAAAGCAGCCGCCCTGATCAACTGATATATCGACAATGACAGATTTTGGCTGCATCAATTGCAAATCTTCTTTACTCACGAGTTTCGGTGCCGACGCACCGGTAACGAGCACAGCTCCTATTATCAAATCGCTTTCCTTCAAACATTCTCTTAAATTCCTGCGATTAGAATAAAGCGTTTTAATACTGTTACCGAAAATGTCGTCAAGATATCGTAATTTTTCGTGGCTTATGTCAAGGATTGTTACGTCGGCACCCATTCCGATAGCTATTTCAGCTGCATTTCTTCCAGCAGTTCCCCCTCCGATAATTGCTATCTTTCCGCGACGCACACCCGGAACTCCTCCTAACAATAATCCCTTGCCTCCGAAAGGTCTTTCGAGATATTTTGCGCCCTCTTGCACGGACAATCTGCCCGCTATTTCGCTCATAGGCGACAGACAAGGCAGCGAACCGTCTTCCAATTCTATTGTTTCGTATCCGACAGCTGAAACTT
>CAZKNI010000321.1:0-8214 GCA_964554055.1 uncultured Phycisphaerae bacterium
TTTGATGTTGTCCTTAAAGAAGTAGGCGATAAGAAGATTCAGGTAATTAAGGTTGTACGTGCAGCTACCAATCTCGGCTTGAAAGAAGCAAAAGAGCTTGTTGATAGTGCACCGAAACCTGTTAAAGAAGGTCTTTCCAAAGAGGAAGCGGAAAAGCTTCAGAAAGAACTCGAAGAGGCAGGAGCTACTGTCGAGCTTAAGTAATTTTGGCCAAAAAATAGATATGATGGTCGCAGCAAATAAGTTTAATCGTCCGAAAGCACTCCCAAGTGTCAAAGGGAGTGTTTTCGGTCTAATTTTTGGTTTTTTATAGATTTTGAGTTTGTTAGATAGGCTCGAATAGTCGCATGATTATAATTTAGTTGTAAAATTATAATTGATGTTTAGCGTTATTGGATGTGAGAGATGCAAAGAAAGAGTATTTTCGTAGGCTTGAGTATCGTATATGAAGTTAATTGATATTGAAATTCAATTGTGATGTAAGAATACGGATGAGCTTGCGCTTGTTGCAGATTTTGTTGTAAATGGTTGTAGATAAACGATATAGATAAAAGTGAAAGAGTAACGGTATAAGATTCTTCCATAGCGATTTCGCTTGATAATTTGGGAGGTTAAAAAATATGGTAATGCCAACCGCAATTCGTAATTTCAGTAAAGTAGGCGACGCTCTTCCTATACCTGATTTGATTCGCGTTCAGAGACAGGCGTATGAGCGTTTTTTGCAAGAAACGGTTTCACCGTCGAAACGAAAAGATGCCGGTCTGGAAGGTCTTTTCCGAGAAATTTTTCCTATCGAGAGTTATAGCGGCGATGTAAAAATCGAATATTTGGATTATGAACTCGGCAAGCCAAGATATACTCCCGAGGAGTGTCGCGAATTGAAGCTGACGTACGGTAAGCCGTTGCGTGTTAGGCTGCGTATGACTCGCAAAGAAACAGGTGAAAGCGTGGAAGAATCGGTATATTTGGGTGAAGTTCCTATTATGCTTGGCGGAGGTGAGTTTATTATTAACGGTGCGATTCGCGTTATCGTTTCTCAGCTTCATCGCTCGCCTGGCGTAGATTTTATTATCGAGTCGCAAGAGGCGGATAGGCCTTTGCACGCTGCAAGAATTATTCCCGAGCGTGGCTCGTGGGTCGAAATCAATGTAACAAAGCGCGAATTGCTTGCGGTGCGAATAGATCAATCGTCGAAAATGACAGCAACGACTTTTTTGCGTGCGTTAGATGAAAAGTATAGCTCGGATTCGGATATTATTAAAGAATTTTATCCGATAAAGTCTATTCCGGTAACTCAGTTGAAGGCGGGCATGATAACAGCATCTTCAGTTATTGACTCTGCAACTGGTGAGGAGATATTAGCAGCTGGCGAGGAGATTTCGAGTACGATACTGAAAAAGATAACAGCAAGTGAGCTTAAGGAAATAGAGATTATCGAAAGGGTTTCGGATCCGATTGTTTTGAATACTCTTAGAGAGGATACATCACGTTCTCATGAGGAGGCACTTCTTAAGATATATACGCGTCTTCGTCCCGGGAATCCTCCTCAGGTGGAAAAGGCTAAGAAGTTATTTGAAGAAAAGTTCTTTGACGATGCGAGATATAGGCTTGGCAGAGTCGGACGTTTTAGAATTAATCGTAAATTTAATCAGAATGTTCCCCTTGATGAAATGGTGCTGAAGCCCGAAGATTTTGTGAATACTCTTAAGTATATCCTGAAGCTTCGCTCTGGCGAGGGAGAAATAGATGATATAGATCATTTGGGTAATCGAAGGCTTAGAACAATAGATGAGCTTGCTGTCGAGGAGCTTCGCAAAGGAATGCTTAAGCTTCGAAGAACGGTTCAAGAGCGTATTTCAATAAAGGCGCCCGACCAGATAAAAAGAATAGCTGAAATAATAAATACAAAAGCGGTTAGCTCTGCGATAGATTATTTCTTCGGTCGAGGAGAGCTTTCTCAAGTAGTCGATCAAACAAATCCGTTATCTCAGTTGACGCACGAAAGGCGACTTTCAGCACTTGGTCCTGGCGGATTGAATCGTAAACGGGCAGGGTTCGAAGTACGCGACGTTCATATTTCCCATTACGGAAGAATATGCCCGATAGAAACTCCCGAAGGAACAAATATCGGTTTGATTTCATCAATGGCGGTGTATTCCGGAGTGGATGAATTCGGATTTTTGTTGACGCCTTATCGTCAGGTTGAAAGGGGTAAAGTTAACGGAAAACTCGTTCATCTTCGCGCCGATGAAGAGATGAATACGATAATCGCGCCTCCTCATATACTTGACGGTAATAAATTGCCCGATGAAGAAGTGCTTGTGCGTGTTAAAGGTAATTTGGGCAAAGTGAATGCGAAAGATGTTGAATATATAGATATTTCCCCGAAACAGATTGTCGGAGTTTCCGCTTCACTTATTCCGTTTTTAGAACATGATGACGCTAACCGAGCATTGATGGGGTCGAACATGCAGAGGCAGGCAGTTCCTCTTATTCGGACAGAGCCTCCGATTGTAGGAACAGGAATGGAGCCTTACGTTCCGCTTAATTCGGGTATGCTTGTTCGAGCGAAAAATTCCGGTAAGGTTACGTATGTAGATGCTCAGCGCATAATCATAAATGAGACGGACGAATATGTTCTTACGAAATTTAAGGGTCTTAATGAGCGAACATGCTTGAATCAAAAGCCTATTGTCAAGATTGGCGATAGGGTAAAAGCAGGTCAAATAATAGCAGACGGTCCTGCGACGCATCAGGGAGAGCTTGCTCTCGGAAGGAATTTGCTCGTAGCGTTTATGCCTTTTGACGGATATAACTTTGAAGATGCAATTCTCATATCGGAACGGCTGTTGAAAGACGATGTTTATACGTCGATACATATAGAAGAATATAGCGTTGAGGTTCGAGAAACAAAGCTTGGGCGTGAAGAGTTTACTCGTGATATTCCCAATGTTTCGGAACGTGCCTTGCGTAATCTCGACGAGCAAGGCATTGTTCAAGTGGGTACGTATGTCAAGACAGGAGATATACTCGTAGGTAAAGTTTCTCCTAAGAGTAAAACCGAATTAACGCCTGAAGAAAAGCTCTTGCAAGCGATTTTCGGTAGAGCTGGCGAGGATGTGAAAAATGATTCTCTTGAGGTTCCAGCGGGTGTTGAAGGAATCGTTATAGGGGCAAAACATTTTGCACGTAAAAGTGCGATGAGTGATCAACAGAAGAAAGCTATCAAGGCTAAGATTCCGGAAATCAAGAATAAATATAATGCTCGTATGATTAAAATTTTCCGTCAAATGGTTGAGGAAATAAATGATTTGACGGGCAAAGTTCTTGTTGACCCGAATACGCTTCAGAAGGTCGGTAAAAGTGATATAGATGAAGTTATTCTCGAACAAATAGAAACGTTCGATGTTAAATGGGTTAAGCCGGCAAGTATGCGTGATGACGCACAAAAAATCGTCAGTAAATATTGGCCTAAGATTAATGAGCTTCAGGAAGAATTACAGAGTGAAATTACAAGGCTTCAGCGTGGCGATGAACTTCCGAGCGGTGTTCTCGAAATGGTGAAAGTATATATAGCAACAAAACGTCACTTGTCGGTTGGCGATAAGATGGCGGGAAGACACGGTAACAAAGGTGTGATTGCGAGGATTTTGCCTGTCGAGGATATGCCGTTTCTCGAAGACGGGACGCCCGTTGACATTGTATTGAACCCTCTTGGTGTTCCGAGCAGAATGAACGTCGGACAGATTTTGGAAACACATTTGGGATGGGCGGCTTCGGTGCTTGGCTTCCGTGCGATTACTCCTGTATTCGACGGGGCAACAGAAGAGGAAATCAGGGCGTGCTTGAAAGAGGCGGGATTGCCCGAAGACGGAAAAGCTATGCTTTATGATGGCAGAACAGGTGAACCGTTTTCGGAGAAGGTGACGGTCGGATATATGTATATGATGAAATTGCATCATCTCGTTGATGATAAAATTCACGCGAGAAGCACGGGTCCTTACAGTTTGATTACCCAGCAGCCTTTGGGCGGAAAAGCTCGTGCTGGCGGTCAGAGATTCGGAGAAATGGAAGTTTGGGCGCTCGAGGCTTACGGGGCAGCGTATGTCCTTCAAGAGATGCTGACTGTAAAAAGTGATGACGCTGACGGAAGGACGAAGATTTACGAGTCTATGGTCAAAGGCGCTAATACGCTTGAGGCGGGTACGCCCGTAAGTTTCGAAGTTTTGTGTAGCGAGATTAGAGGTCTTGCCTTAAACGTTCAGATGGAAAAGCAACGTATGATATGACATTGAAAGCGATATTCCGAATTTTGTGATTGAGATGAAAATTAAATTTTTGCCTTACTCATATAAGGAGTAAACGAAATGGCAGATAGCGTATATGATAGGATTAATGATTACGGTGCGGTAAAGATTTCTTTGGCAAGTCCGAATGACATTCGTAGCTGGTCTTTCGGAGAGGTAAAAAAGCCCGAGACAATTAATTATCGAACATATCGCCCTGAAAAGGACGGGTTGTTTTGTGAGCGTATATTCGGCCCCGAGCGTGATTGGGAATGCGCTTGTGGCAAATATAAAGGCACGAAGCATAAGGGTATGATATGCGATCGTTGCGGCGTTAAAGTAACGCACAGTAGAGTTCGTCGCAAACGCATGGGGCATATCAATCTTGCAGCGCCCGTTGTTCATATATGGTTTTTTAAATCGATGCCTTCACGTATCGGCAATCTGCTTGATATTAAAACGACAGATATAGAAAAAATTGTTTATTTTCAGGATTATGTTGTAATCGATCCGGGTGAAACACCTTTGAAGTTTAAGCAGCTTCTTTCAGAAGATGAATATCGTGCCGCTTGTGAAAAATATGGGCATGGCTCATTTGTTGCGCAAATGGGAGCAGAAGCAATCAAGACACTTTTAAATACGCTTGATTTGGAATCGCTATCTCGCGAACTTAAAGAAGAGCTTGAAAAAACGTCGAGCAAACAGAAAATAAAGGATTTGTCGAAAAGGCTTAAGATTGTCGAAGCATTACGTAAAAGTGAGAACTCGGCATCTTGGATGGTTCTCGATGTAATTCCGGTGATTCCTCCCGATTTAAGGCCTTTAGTTTTGCTCGAAAGCGGGAATTTTGCGACAAGCGATTTGAATGATTTGTACAGACGTATAATTAACCGGAATAATCGTTTGAAAAAGCTTATGGATTTGAACGCTCCCGATGTGATTATACGAAACGAAAAGCGTATGCTTCAGCAAGCGGTTGATGCGTTGTTTGACAATAGCAGATGTCGTCGTCCCGTTATAGGTTCGTCAGGTAGGCCTTTGAAGTCTCTAACCGATATGATTAAAGGTAAGCAGGGACGTTTTCGCGAAAACTTGCTCGGTAAACGAGTTGATTATTCAGCACGTTCAATAATTGTTATAGGTCCTAATCTCAAATTGCATCAGTGCGGATTGCCCAAGCGAATAGCTCTTGAATTGTATCAGCCTTTTATCGTTCGAAAGTTGCGGGAACGTGGATTGGCTGATACGATTAAATCTGCAAAGCGAATGCTTGAGCGTAAAGATCAGGAAATTTGGGATATTCTCGAAGAAGCGATACATCAGCATCCTGTATTGTTGAATCGTGCTCCAACGCTTCACCGAATGGGTATTCAAGCTTTCGAACCGGTGCTTGTCGAAGGAAATGCAATTCGAATTCATCCTCTTGTGTGTAAAGGATTCAATGCTGACTTCGACGGCGATCAGATGGCAGTACATTTGCCGTTGTCAATTGAAGCTCAAGCGGAATCTCATATCCTTATGCTTGCGACAAATAACATTTTTAGTCCCGCTAACGGTGCTCCTATTATGTCTCCGAGTCAGGATATCGTTTTGGGGCTTTATTATGTTTCGATAATGCGTGATGATGTTGAAGGCGTAGGGATGATATTTAGCTCGCCTTTCGAGGCAATGATGGCTTATGAGCAAAAGAAGATATCTCTGCATGCCAAGATACGCGTCAGAATCAATGAATATGATAAGGTTGTAAATGCTATTAATCGCGAACCTGAAGATTTGCCGGCAAATCGTTTGCTCGAAACAACTGTCGGACGTTGCATACTTAATGATGTGTTGCCCGAAGGGTTGCCGTTTTATAATTTCCTCGTTACTCAAAAAGGTAGCGCAAAAATTATCGCAGACAGCCACGCTGTTTTGGGCAGAGCTAAAACGATAGATTTGCTCGATAGTATTAAGGATATCGGTTTTAAACAAGCTACTCTCGCTGGCATAAGCTTCGCCAGTTCCGATTTGGTTATTCCTCCTAATAAATGGAAAATTATAGAAGCTGCAAAGCGTGTTGTCGATCAGATAGATAAGGGTTATCAACGAGGTGCGATTACCGAAACCGAACGATATAATCAGCTTATTGACGTTTGGACTCATGCAAGTACGCAGGTGAGTAAGGAAATGATGGATTCACTTGCAAACGATACACGGGACGGGAAAAAGTATCTCAATCCGATTTATATGATGGCTGATTCGGGTGCGAGAGGAAGCAAAGATCAGATACGTCAGCTAGCTGGAATGAGAGGGTTGATGGCTAAGCCTTCCGGAGAAATTATTGAAACTCCTATTTTGGCTAATTTCCGAGAAGGTTTGGGCGTTCTCGAATATTTCACAACAACTCACGGTGCAAGAAAAGGATTGGCAGATACAGCTCTTAAGACGGCGGACTCCGGGTATCTTACAAGACGATTAGCTGATGTGGCTCAAAATGTAATCGTAAGAGAACTTGATTGCGGAACGATAGACGGAATCAATGTAAGTGCTGTTTATCGGGGTGAGACACTTGACGTTTCTTTGAAAGAAAATATTGTCGGAAGAGTTGCTCGTGATACGATTATAAATCCGATAACCGATGAAGTTATAGTCAAAGAAAATGAGATTATCACGGAGGAAATCGCGGATAAAATACAAAACGAATTGCGTCTTGAAAGCATAAGAGTTCGTAGCCCGCTAACTTGCGAATCTCCAATGGGTGTGTGTGCGAAGTGTTATGGCGTTGACCTTTCGACGGGTAAGCTAATTGAAGAAGGAATGGCTGTCGGTATTATAGCTGCTCAGAGTATCGGTGAGCCCGGTACTCAGTTGACGATGCGTACGTTCCATATCGGCGGAGTTGCTTCACGTGCGGTGATGGAATCCGAAATTCGCACACGTCAAGCGGGTATTGTTAAATATCATACGTTGACAGCGGTTGAGGTTCCTCAGCCGGACGGAACGAAGTCTTTAGTTGCATTGAAGCGAAATGGTGAAATAGCGATAACCGATGAGAAAGGAAGAGAGCTTGAGCGATTCCGAATTCCTTACGGTGCCGCTATCAGAGTTAAAGAAGGCCAGAAAGTTACAGCGCGTACCGTAATTTGCGATTGGGACCCGCACATGCTGCCTATATTGGCGGAAGCTGAAGGTGTTGTTAAATTCCAGGATATTGAGGAAGGCGAGACTGTTCGAGTGGAATCCGAAAAAGGCGGCAAAAAGCATTATGTTGTCATTCAGCATAAGGGTTCACTTAACCCGCGTATTATGATTGAAAATAAAGAAGGTAAAATTCTCGATTTCCATTATCTTCCCGCGCGTGCGAGAATTGAAGTTCAAGAAGGTCAAAAAGTTATTCCGGGTCAGCTTCTTGCACGTCAGCCAAGAGAAATCAAGGGTACACAGGATATTACGGGTGGCTTGCCTCGAGTTACCGAATTGTTTGAGGCGCGTAAACCCAAAGACCCAGCTGTGATGGCGGAGATTTCGGGAAGAGTTGAATTGCGAGCAGATAAACGTCGAGGTAAAATGACAATAATTGTCAAAAGCGAATCCGGAATGGAAAAAGAACATCACGTTCCTCAAGACAGGCACTTGCTCGTTCATACCGGTGATTATGTCGAAGCAGGCGATCCGCTTATCGAGGGCCCGCTTGTTCCGCATGATATTCTCAGAATTAAGGGCGATCAAGAGTTACAAAAATATCTCTTGTCAGAAGTACAAACGGTTTATCGTAGCCAAAATGTCGTTATAAATGATAAGCATATCGAAATTATTCTTGCTCAGATGCTTCGGAAAGTTAAAGTCGAGCAAGTCGGAGATAGCAATTTATTGCCGAGAGCCGTTGTTGATCGCTTTAAATTTAACGAAGAAAACAGAAGATTAAGCAAGTCCGTTAAGATTACAGATC
>CAZKNI010000322.1:0-3452 GCA_964554055.1 uncultured Phycisphaerae bacterium
GTCCCTTCGGGAATTGTGGATTGAGAAGAAAAGAGATTGATGATTGCAGATCGATGATTGATGATTGGAAGAAAAGAGATTGCCGCGCCCCGACTTCGTCGGGACTCGCAATGACGTTGTGCGGAAGCGAAAATTGCAAAACGAAATATATAAGTATATTCGAATATTCTAATATGCTTATATATGAATATAATCAGCGGATTTTGACAATATTGCGTTGCGAATCGTTGACAGTGAAAACGTTCGTTTAATGAGATTATAAAAATAGGCTTGTCGTTGACGAAGCTCGTCAGCGACAAGCCTATCAGCTTTTTATATTTTTATTTTTTGTTACAGCTTGCTTCAATCTGTTTATGAAATTTTGAATGTCGGTTGGATTATCTGTAAACTCGATGGGCGATTTATAGACGGAATTTAATATTTTTAGTGTTTTGCTCCTTCCGATTGTTTTTTCAGCTGATTTGAGATATTCGTAATCCTGTAGCCCCGCTCTTATTTGCTCAAGCCTTATTGATGCTATCGGATGTTTCGTTTTGAAAATTTCGCCGGGATAGATAAGAAGTCCGTCGCCCGGCGGCAAATCTTTTCGTAAGTCAATTTGTCTATTGTTTTTTATATCGAAAGAATTGACGGCCCAATATAAAAAACCGTCGATTTGCTCTTTCCAAATGCGCCAGAGAATAGCTCTGTTTTGGATAGCTTTCATCCCAAGATGTAAATTTGGCTGAGGATTGGAAGGGCCACAACATACGTATGTCCATAATTCTTCGTTATCATTTAGGAGTTTTTTGAATCGAATAGGAATATCTTCGTCAGCATGAAACGCCCAGCTGCTTATGCAAAAAATATTTGTGTAAGTTCTCATTTTGTCGATTATATTGAATATGTCAGATTTGTTTGGGCCACAATAAAATGTCGTGAGAATTTTAGCTTCGGGTGCAATTTTTCGTATCGTGTCAATATGATGATAAATTTTGTGATATGTTTCGATGTTGTCCGGCTCGTCCCAAATATAAAAGAAACTTTTATTCAGAATATTGAGCGATTTGAGTAGATTGATGATGTTTTTAAGTTCTTTTTGTGTTACGGAATAAAACGGAATAGCATATCTTGTTATAACGGGATTGCATAAATATTTTTTTGCTTTTTTATCAGTTAAAGGAACAGGTAAAGGTTTGACCTCATGTGCCATGCTATTTTTAAGCCATCTGCAGAAATAGGGGCTAATCCTATATCGGCAGAGGAAATTGAACCAGTCGGCAAATATTTTTTCTCTGTCGGGTGATGTTTTTTTGAGTTTGTAAAATTTTTCGAGTTTATCTTCGATTATTCCAAAAGTGACGGGGATAGAAGGAACAATCGGGATTGTAAAATTTATGACATTTATTGTAATAGGGATGATTATTGTATCGTGCTTACATTGTATTTTAATTTGGCCTATATGTTTTTTTGCAGGTGTTTTAATATCGGTTTTAATCGTCATCCAAATTGTACAATTTTGCTCCGGCTCGATACGAAGAGAGTTGAAGGGAATGAGGGCGTCGTTCCATTGCTGAAATTTTGCAAGTTTGCGAAACTCAAATGTAATATTGTTTTGGGATTGCTTGACGTTTGCCGATACTTTGATGTTTTTGATTTGTTTTTCGGAAAATAATGAAATTTGAATATTTTGATATTCGTTTTTTCCAATATTGATATTGATTTCGTTTTCTTTTTCGGCATGCCAAAGATTTTGTGTGTCATTCGTAAAACTCGGGTATATTGCGTATCTCAATTGAGCAGTCATTTATAAAATATCCTCGTTACTTTTTATTCGCTTGTTTGATATATGTTATAATTTTGTTTCTGAATTTTTCTATGTCGGTGTAATTATGAGTGAATTGCTCGGGACTTATGTAAATCATGTTCATTATTTGTTGTGCTTTTTTTCTCGAATATTTTTTTTCAAGGGTTCTAATGTATTCGTAATCTTCCATTCCGTCTCTGAATCGTTCGAGTCTGACTGATGCGACGGGTTTATTTGTTGCGAAAAGTTCTCCCGGATATGCTTGTAATCCGTCGCCTGGCGGCAGATTTTTTCTCAATTTGATTTTGACCGAATTTTTGTTTTTCTCTATTGCCCAGCTATTGACGGCCCAATAGAAAAAGCCCTGTGCTTGCTGTTTCCAAATGCGCCACATTATTGCCCTGTGTTGATATCCGGTCATTGTCATGTGTAGATTTGGATGTGGACTTGTAGGTGCGTTGCAGGTATAAAGCCAATATTCTTCATCGGGTTTGAGCAGTTTTCTGAATCGTTCTCCTTTTTGGCCATAAGTGCTCCATTCGCTCAAGCAATATATTTGGATATAGCCTCTTAAAATTTTGATTATGGAAAATATGTCGCCGTTATATGGCGGGTCTTTCGGTCCACAATAGAATGTTGCAAGAATTTTGGTTTGCGGTTCTATTTTTAGAATTTCGGAAGCGATTTTTTGGGCACTAATGAAAAACTTCATTCTGTCGGGCTCGTCTAAGAAATAGACATAAGCTTTGTTCAGAAGATGTTTCTTTTTAATGTACGCTATGTCTTTTTTGAATTGATTTTCATCGATGTATGGGACGGGAAATCTTGCTATTTTGGAATTGACGAGATATTTTATTGACTCCGTAGCTGTTATTTTCCAGGGCGAAGGATATGTTATTACGTATCCCCATCGTTGCCAATGGCAGAAAAAAGGAGATATTCGATATTGGCAGATAAGTGCGTACCAATCAGCTAATAATTGTCGCCATTGTTTCGTATTTGGTTTGATGTTGATGTAATATTCTCTCAGATGATTATCGAATATTCCGAAAGCAGCAGGGATTGAAGGAGTTTCGGGAATTGTAAACTCCCAAACAATGAGTGTTATCGGGATTTCTATTTTTCTATTATTGTAAAGGATGTCTATTATTCCGGTATAAGAGTTTGGCTTGACATTTTTGCCGATGTAAATTGTCATCCAGACGACCGTCTTATGTCCCGCTTTAAGATTGAGCGAATCGAACGGAACAAGGGCGTCGTCCCACTTATCAAATTTTGAGAGTTTTCGAAATTGTATCTTAATATTAGAGTTTGCGTTGCTGTTCGGTAATTTTGTTGGAGCATTAGACTCTAATCTGAAACTAAATTTTACATTATTGAAATTTTTCTCAGGCCAACAGGCAATTTGAATATTTTCATATTCGTTTCGTGCAGATGTTATTATGATTTTTTTGCGAAAAGCGTTCCAACGATTATCCGTATTGCTTATGACCGAAGGAAAGACGAAACATTTGATGTCAGCGTTTGTTTGATAATGTGTCTGTTTGGCATCAACGAAACTCGGAGCGGATGTAGCGAGAGCAATAACAATAAGAAAGGCGGATATTTTTAGAGTTTGACTCATTTTGCTTTTTCCCGTTGTGTAAAAAAATAATTATATAAGAAA
>CAZKNI010000323.1:0-2585 GCA_964554055.1 uncultured Phycisphaerae bacterium
GAGCGAGAGGCGCTTAAAAAGGAGTCTGACCCTGCAAGTAAAGAACGATTGGAAAAATTAGAACATCAGCTTGCAGAGTTGAAGGAAAAAGACGCAGAGCTTACAGCTCAATGGGAAAGCGAATCTCTGTTATTAAATAAGATTCGTGAGATAAAAGAGCGGATAGAGCAAACTCAAGTTGCTCTGGAAAATGCTCAAAGGTCGGGTAATCTCGAAGAAGCAGCTCGCTTGAAATATAGCACATTGGTTGAACTTGAACAGCAGCTTGCTGACGCGCAAAAGCGTCTGGAGGAACATCAAAAGACCGGAAAGGCTTTGATTAGCGAAGAAGTTACGGAAGAGGAAATAGCTGAAATTGTTGCAAAGTGGACAGGAATTCCGGTTGCACGTTTACTTGAGGGCGAAAAAGAAAAGCTGATGCACATGGAAGAACGATTGAAACAAAGAGTTGTAGGCCAAGACGAAGCGGTAGCTGCTGTTTCCGATGCTGTCAGGCGTGCGAGAGCTGGATTGGGTGATACGAATCGTCCGATAGGTACGTTCCTGTTTCTCGGTCCGACAGGAGTGGGCAAAACGGAGTTGGCTAAAGCGTTGGCTGAATTCTTGTTTGATACTGAAGACGCAATGGTGCGTATCGATATGACGGAATTTATGGAGCAGCATTCGGTTGCCCGTCTGATAGGAGCGCCTCCGGGTTATGTAGGATATGAGGAAGGAGGAGTTCTGACCGAAGCAATTCATCGTCGTCCTTATTCTGTTATATTGTTTGACGAAATAGAAAAGGCGCATAGAGATGTTTTTAATGTTTTATTGCAAGTGATGGATGACGGTAGGCTTACGGACGGTCAGGGCAGGACTGTCGATTTTAGAAATACGCTTATCATAATGACGAGTAATATAGCTTCGGATAAGATTTTTATGCTGACGGAGCAGAAAGCACAGGATTGGGAAATAGAAGCACATGTAAAAGATATGCTCAAACAATATTTCCGACCTGAGTTTTTAAATCGTCTCGATGAAGTAATCGTATTTCACCCGTTGCATAAAGAGGATTTGTTCAAGATTGTTGATATTCAGATGGGATATTTGGCAAGACGGTTGAGCGAGCGTAATTTAGGTCTTGAAATTACAGACTCAGCTAAAGAGTTATTAATTGAGATGGGTTATGATGCAGCTTATGGCGCAAGGCCTCTTAAGAGAGTAATTCAGAAACATATTGAAAATGCTCTGGCGAGGGATATCCTTGCGGGTAAGTTCGTCGATGGCGATACAATAATTATCGATGCAAAGTCAGGAAGTTTCGTATTCGAGAAGAAATAATCGAATTTGCCCGAATCGGTTTTGCTTATATTTGTACTCGCTTATCCGAAATTCAAATTTCGGATAAGCGAGTATTGTATTTTACGATATTGCATTGCAAGATATGCGTTGTTATATATTTGCTGTGTTTTGTTATTGAGTTTTCTGGAGTTCAAATTCCGGAGAATCTCCAATGTCATAGACGTTTCCGAGTACGTGGGCAGTTGCAACAGCTGAAGCTGTCATGGATGTAGGGTTATTTATGTCGTCAAGTTGTCCTGTTATGTCGATTTCGACATAGCTATTAGTTACGCTGGCTAAGAATCCTTCAACTCCTCCCGTGACAGTGCCTTTGTATTTAATATTTACGCTTCCGTCTTCATTTACCGTTGCTGATTGTAGAGAAACGCTTGCAGTTACGGTTTTATATCCCGGAATGTCAAGTTGGAAGGGCGTTCCATCCAATTTTATATTTTCTAACTCTTCAGGCAGTACTGCTGCGATATCAAGGTTTGTGATGTTTCCGTTATCGTCAACGGTAAGCGAAACGCCGTCACCTCGCCAAGTTCCCGGTAAGGTTTGTTTGGCAAGGTCATTTATATCTCCTGTTGTTGGAAGGCCTACTCCGCCGCAACCTGTAAGAATGGAAATACTCAGACTAAGCGATACAATAATTAGGAATTTAGGCATAGACATCATATTACTCCTCCAAAATCAAAAGGGCCTATAGAATACAAAATATTATAACACATATTATATTCATCGGAAAGATTTGATATGAAAGTTTATTAAAGTTGTAAAAACAAATCAAGGGATTCGATTTTGTGTATATAAGGTTTATTTTTTTGTGTGTATCTGTTATGTTTGTTCTTATAACTTATAATGAAAAGACGTTGCAAATGCATTTTCGTTTCGGAAAAAGTGTGTGTTTACATTACTTTGTTATATGTTTTTAATTCCGATTTTGATATTGGAGGCTAAGTCTGATGCACAAAGAAGTCATGCTTACTTATCTTATAATTGTAGGACTTATTTTGGGCGTTTTTGTCGGTCAATATTTGTATGATAAATCGTACGATTCGTCTAATCCCGACAGCATTCATAGATATCAAAGTATTCTCGATGTTTTTGAGTTTTTCGGTAGCAAGCTCTTTATCGCTCTTTTGAAAATGATAATTATTCCGCTTATCGTGTCGAGTTTGATTTACGGTGTAACTCATATAAATGATTTCGGTGCGTTGGGCCGGATAGGAGCGAAAACTCTTACGTATTATTTTGCAACGATG
>CAZKNI010000324.1:0-7041 GCA_964554055.1 uncultured Phycisphaerae bacterium
CAGAATAGCGATAATTAGGGAGCTCGAACGTTCGGGAAATCTTCAGGGACAATTAATAGAGCAGAGATGATGAACGGATTAAATCAGGTACATACGAATGTTTTGAGAGCATACGCAGCTGGCGCTTCGCCGGAGCAGCAGTCTGAACTTAAGGAAAAAGTGAGTCAGGTCGTAGGTCAAATATTTTTCGGTACGCTGCTTCGCCAGATGCGTTCTCAAATAGATGTGTCTAATCCGCTTAATGCCGGTAGGGCGGGTCAAACATTTGCATCGCAGCTTGATCAGTTTTTGCTCGAACGATTAGGCAAGTCTCGTCAGTTTTCAGCTGGCGAGAAATTAGCAGAACTCTGGACGGGAATAAAATAGGAGAAATCGTTTTATGGATAAGGACACAAAAATATTGTTTGATGCGTTGATAGAAAATCTCGTAGAGTTGAAACGGCTTCAAGAGCAAATGTCGGATGCTCTTTCCGGTAAGCAAAAAGCAATGAGGCAAGGAGATATGAATTCTTTAGAATCTTGGTCTGCTCGTGAAAAGTTTTTAATAGACAAAATAGGTGAAAGTGAGACAGTTTCAAAGAAATTGGCATCTGAATTGGCTAGGAAAAATGGGTTGGACGGGGAAATTGGTTTGACACAATTGGCCAATAAATTCGGGGAACCTTATAGAAGCAGATTGCTGGCTTTGATAGGTGCGATACGGACAATAGCGGAGCGTGTTCGTCAGATGAATCAGGTTAACGATGAAGTTACTCGACAGATATTGTGTTGTTTTGCAGATATTCAGAGGCAGATAAGTGCAGCTCATTGTGATACGGGATTGTACGATACGACAGGTCAGAAAAAAGTGGGAATTCCGCACGGTTTTTTAGATGCGGTAGGATGAAATAGGAATTTTTAAATTATGGGATTGATTAACGGGTCATTACAAATCGGTCGTTCAGCGTTGATGACGCAGCAATCAATGATGCAGATTATCGGTAATAATATCGCTAATGCAGGCAATCCCGATTATACGCGTCAGACAGGTAGGCTTGCACCGGTTCACGGGTCTCAATTGCCCGAGGGATTTGACCCGGGTGCCGGAGTTAGGCTTGTCGGTCTTAAACGTCATATAGATAATTCGATAGAGCAGAGACTTAGAGAAGCTATCAGTGATAATAATTACGACGATTTAACGTCTCAAGTGCTTTCGCGTCTCGAGACGCTTTATAACGAGATGACAGATAATGATGTGTCGAGCGGGCTAAGCGAATTTTTCAATGTGTTTTCGGAACTTCAATCTAAGCCTCAGGATATAGCGGCTCGTTCGGTTACGGTTCAAACGGGTCAAGCACTTGTCGAGCAGATTCAAACGTTGAGATATGATATTGTTAATGTTTATAACGATTTGCATACAAAGATGGAAGATACTGTTGAACAAATAAATCGTATTACATCTCAAATTGCTCAAATTAACGGTCAAATTGCCCAGACGACGAGTGCCGGAGGCAATGCGGGAGCGTTGCTGGATGAGAGAGATAAACAGCTTAGAGATTTGTCGGAACTAGTCAATGTTCATTCAATTGAGCAAGAATCGGGTATCGTTACGGTGTTTATCGGGTCTGATCCGATTGTTCAAAATAATGAAGCGAGAGAGTTGGAGATAGAAAAAGAGACGAGTGATAATAATCTTATTTTGCCTAAAGTCGTGTTTTCCGATACCGGAAAAGAGATACAAGCATTTTCGGGAACGACCGGAGCAGTTGTCGATTTGATAAATGACTTTGTTGGCGGAAATATAGAAGAACTCGATAATCTTGCGTCGTCATTGATATTTGAAGTTAATAAAATTCATTCGAGCGGTCAGGGTTTGCATGGCTATCAATCTATTACGTCCACATATGCAGTTGAGGATGCAAATGCGGAATTGGATAATGCGGGATTAACGTTTACACCTCAAAACGGGACATTTTTAGTAAATGTAAAGGACCTTAATACGGGTCAAATTTCGACACATCAGATAAATGTTGATTTGAACGGAATTGGCAGCGATATGTCGTTAAATGATGTTATTGCCCAGATAGATGCGATAGACAATGTTTCAGCTTCGGTGTTGGGTGACGGAAGGGTTGAAATAAAGACAGATAGCGATAATTACGAAATTACGTTTTCGGACGATACGTCGTATTTTCTTGCATCGATGGGAATAAACAATTTCTTTGTAGGCAAGAATGCGTTTGATATTGATGTTCGAAGCGATATAGTCGATGATCCTCAGTTGATAGCTGCAGCTAAAGATAATCTTCCGGGAGACGGTTCTAATGCAGGTGATATTGCTCAGTTACGTACGAGCGGGGTTGATTCACTCGACGGGTTGAGTATATCTGACAAGTATCGTTCGATAGTTAGCGATTTGGCTACAAAGACAGCAGGAGCAAGGCAGAGGCAGGAAGTTCATCAAGCGATTGTTGATACATTAACAGCACAAAGGGAGTCGGTAAGCGGCGTTAGCATAGACGAAGAAACGGTGAATTTGCTTTCGACTCAAAGGGCATTTCAAGGTGCAGCTCGATTTGTATCAGCTGTAGATGAAATGATACAGGAAATATTAGGATTGTTTTAGGCTAAAGATTAAGAATGATAGGAATTTTTAAGAAAGAGATGTTAACGGAAGAATAAGAAATGGCTGTTACTCCTGTAAACATAACGCGTGTTAGTCAAAATATGCAGAGCAATCTGCTAATAAGCGGAATGCAGCAGACAATGGTCGATTTGCTGCATAAGCAGGAACAGCTTGCTACCGGTTTGCGTATCGTTAGGCCTAGCGACGACCCTGTCGGGGCAACGTCAGCGATTCGGATGGAAGATTTACTCGAAGCACAGGATCAATATCTTAAGAATATCGATAACGCTGTAAAGTCAATGAATCTTGCGGACGGGACAATAAGCTCGATAAGCGATTTGGTCAATCAGGCTCATACGTTAGGTTTGGAAAATGTGGGTTCGACGGCAAGTTCGGAACAGCGTTCTTCAGCAGCTACGATTGTGGATTCGATAATAGGTCAACTTGTTACTCTTGGGAATACGGAATATATGGGAAGCTATTTGTTTGGCGGCAGAGAAAATAATTCTCCTCCGTTCGAACTTAGCGGAAACGCTGTGCGTTTTACGGGTGATTTTCAAGCAATGCAGGTACAAGTGGCAGCTGAAATTAAAGAGAATATGTCAATAACCGCTGATGAGCTTTTTGGTAGCGGTAGCGGTCGCGTAAGAGGTTATAAGGACTTGATGCCAGCAGCTGATGTGAATACACGTTTGAGTGATATTCAAGGAGCACTCGGTGAAGGTGTAAGACTCGGTACACTTATTATAAACGGTTCGGTTATCGGTCAGGTCGATGTTGACCTTTCGGGATGTGCAACGCTTGGAGATATCATCGAGAAAATAAATGATGCTCTGCCAAGTACCGTTAATGTTTCACTTTCAGCTGATGGGAGGTCGCTGACTCTTACGTCGGCCAATGCGGGTGAAACTCTGACGGTTACGGAATCGGGTCAGGGTACTGTTGCGCACGATCTTGGATTGTACACTTCCACAGCAACCGCAAGTCCCATTGTCGGACAGGACTTCTCGCCGGAGGTTACACTCCAAAGTTCGGTGTCATCCCTTTATAACGGAACAGGCATCGACCTGGCCAGCGGTATTATAATAACGAACGGAGATAATTCCATTACAGTCGATTTTTCAAGTGCAAAGACGGTTCAAGATATACTCAATACGATTAATACGTCGGGTATCGGGGTAAAGGCTCAGCTTAATGAGGATAAAACGGGTATAGAAATAATCAATCAGTTGGCAGGTGCAAGATTGAGTATAGCGGAAAACGGTGGGACGACAGCTGACGATTTGGGGATAAGAACTTATAGGTCTGAAACTTTATTGAGTGATTTGAACGAAGGTTTGGGAATTAATCCTGTTAGCGGTGCTGATTTTAAGATAATAGCGTCGGACGGTAGCGAAGTAGAAGTTGATGTTTCCGGAGCGGAAACGGTGCAAGATGTAATTGACAAGATAAATTCTTCCGCTCTTGCTTTGGGCGTTAATATAACGGCATCATTTTCCACGAGCGGTAACGGAATAATTATTACGGATAATAGCGGAGGAGCGGGTACGTTCGAGGTTGTTCGTTCTAATCTTTCGAATGTAGCAGAGGAGCTGGGAATACTCAAGCAGGCTTCCGGAGGGTCTAATGTTATCGTCGGAGACGATGTAAATCCTATAAAGGAGGATTCTATTTTTACGTATTTGCTCGATCTTCGTGATGCCCTTGAGCGTGATGATACTCGAGGGATACAGTTGGCATCGCAGGGAATAGAAGAATATATGAATCGAATGAATAAAGCACACGGGAAATTGGGTTTTATGGCTCGCGGACTAGAAACGCGAAAGACAAAAATGGAAGACGCTGTCCTTTCGACGAAGTCTTTATTAAGCCAAGTCAAAGATTTGGATTATACGGAAGCAATTACGAAATTCCAAAATTTGCAAACGGCACTTCAAGCTAATTTAATGACGGGAGGACAGATTTTAAATACATCGTTATTGGATTTTCTACGTTAGGAGCTTGTAATAATGTATCAAGCTTTAACGGAAATTGGATTGTTAAGTAATAGCCAACAGGCTCGTTTGTCTGGCAGTCAATGCCCGATGTCAGATAAACGTACGACTTGTCCGTCAGATGACGGATTGCAAACGGAGTTTTGCGGCCTGGCGAGAATAGAAATTGGGTACTGTTTGTCAGGTAAGTCATCAGGGATTTCGGGCTGATATGGAGCAGATAAATGCAAATCCAAACATCAAGATTTGGTACAGTGGAAATTGACGAAACGAGAATAACAGTTTTTCCTAAGGGACTCGTAGGGTTTCCACAATGTCAGCGTTTCGCGTTAATTCAAACGAATGATGAAGGAGTCTTTTTCTGGCTTCAGTCTGTTGACAGGCCTGAACTCGCTTTCGTTGTGTGCGACCCTCGTATTTTTGTTCCGGATTATCGAGTTCCGGTCAAGCAGGAAGACCTCGAGACAATCGAACTTGAAGATGCTGAACAGGCACAAGTGCTCGTTATTGTCAATAAAGTTGACAATATGCTGACGGGAAATCTTCAAGGTCCTCTGGTCGTCAATGCCCAAAAGCTGCTTGCAAAGCAATTGGTGCTCTCGGACAAACGTTATACAACGCGTCATCCGCTTATGCCACTTGCAAGGCGAGCAGTAGTGCCAGCGAGTAAAACAGCGTAAATTCGTATTGACGTTTGTTTCGTTGGATGTTTTTTCCTTCGAAGATAGACGTCAGCCGGCAAAACCGAATAATAGATGTGAAAATCGGTTTTAACGTCCTATAATTTATAAAGCCGATGGTTATGGGACATACGCCGGAGAGTTTGGTACATCGGCATCGGCATGTCAATGGAAGGAGCCGAAACATGTTGGTGCTGTCAAGACAAAAAGACGAAACGATAATGATAGGCGACGATGTTGAAATAACAGTCGTCGATATTAGAGGCGATAAAGTTCGATTGGGAATAAAAGCGCCTCCTCATATTCCCGTGCATCGCAAAGAGGTATATGAGGCTATTCAGCAGGAAAACCGGGCAGCTGCTCAGGTAAGTCCTGATGATATTCAATCCGTATCAACTGCAGGCATAAAACCTGCGGATTCACATAATACAAAAAAGAAAAAGAAACATAAAAACAACAACGGCCGCGAGGGAATGCGGCAGGAAGGTCAATAAATGTTGACCGGTTTTAAGGATTGCGTTTAATCATGGAGGATTAACAATGACCAGAATAAACACAAATGTCGGTGCATTAATTGCTCAAACTCGTTTACAGAGGTCTCACAATGAGTTACAGAGTACGTTGCAGAGGCTATCAACGGGATTAAGAATTAATCGCGGAGCAGATGACCCTGCAGGATTGATTGCGAGTGAGTCTCTTCGAGCGGAAATTGCAGGTTTAGGTCAAGCGATAGCTAATTCCGAGCGAGCTTCTAATGTAATAGCAACAGCAGAAGGCGCTTTGAATGAAGTGTCAGCACTTCTAATCAGCATGCAGGATTTAGTAGTTGAAGCAGCTAACTCCGGTTCGATGTCTGATGATGAAATAGCTGCTAATCAGCTTCAAATCGATTCTGCAGTTGAGTCTATCACTCGTATCTCGAATACGACATCGTTTGCGGGATTACATCTGCTTAACGGGAATCTTGATTATATTACATCCGGTGTACACGAAAGCGCAATTACCGATTTGCATATCTATTCGGTACAGTTCGGTACACAGACATATGTTCCTGTTACGGTTGATGTGATTAATTCCGCACAGAAAGCGGAGCTTCAGTATCAAAATTCTCAGCTGTCTGAAGATACGACTCTTGAAGTGAGAGGTAGCAAGGGCACGGTTAGCTTTAATTTCGGTTCCGGAACGACAGCAGAGCAAATACTCCGTGCGGTCAATACCGTTTCCGATGCTACGGGCGTAGAAGCGAGATATATAAATTCTTCTAATCATGCAAGCGGGATAATATTTGAATCGACAGAGTATGGCAGCGATGCTTTTGTTTCGGTAAAAGCACTTGATGCCGGAAGCTCGTTCTCGACGGTAGATTCCGGCGGGTCTGCAGCTTCTCGAGATGAAGGGCAGGATATATATGCAGCTGTTAACGGAATATTGACAAACGGAAACGGTTTGAAAATTAGCTTGCAGAGTTTGGGTCTTGATTTAGATATGATGGTTACCGAAGATTTCAACGCCGGTGGCAATTCGACAAGCTTTGCTATTACAGGCGGAGGGTCTTTGTATCAACTTGGCCCTGGCGTTAATACAAATGAACAAATAAGTATCGGAATACGTTCGGTGGCAGCTACAACTTTGGGTAATGCTCGAATAGGTTATCTTTCTCAGATAGCTTCGGGTGAAGATTACTCGATAGATAGCGGTCATGCTCGTGAAGCAGATGAGATTATCAAAGAAGCTATCAATCAAATAGCGGTTCTTCGCGGCA
>CAZKNI010000325.1:0-2536 GCA_964554055.1 uncultured Phycisphaerae bacterium
AAAATTATATCTTAAATTTAAATGGAAGCAATAATACAGGCCCTAACAGATACAAGAATCGGGTTACAAAGGTCCAAAACCAAATTTAATGAAAGGTATAACAATGCGTCACAGCGAACCAATACGCGTCTTGCTCGTGGATATGAGCGGCGATTATCTGTCGAAATTAGAACCTTATCTGCAATCAGCGGGATTACGTACTTTTTTCGCACACGATTTTCAACAGTTTCTAAGCGATTTACGAAAGGGAACCTTTGATGTAATATTATTAGCGGACACAATTGCGAATATAAGCAAAAATGATTTGCCTTCGGTAATAAGATATGTAAATACAGCAACCTATATTCCCATAATTTGGATTCCTGACAAATATGATAGCCAAATTGCAATCGTAGGCTTGCAACTCGGAATTGATTTGCTCATTTCTCCCGAAAGTCCTCCGGAATTAATATCAGCATATATTTTAAATCTTGCAAAGCACAAGAGAGCGCACGATGGATTGCTTGACTCAATAGATAATTTGCGTAATATGCTGATAAAGCAAGCTCAGCAGCTTAGCCAACTCAAAAATGACAATGATAATCTGCGTGAATTATCAATAACAGACCCGTTAACAGGATTATTCAATGCACGATACATGAGAAAATGGCTCGAGCAAACTTTTGCCTCCGCCAAACGCCATATTCGCCCGATAAGCGTTATGCTGATAGATATGGACAACCTAAAATGGATAAACGATTGTTACGGACATCTTACGGGCGATAAAGCTATCAAGCAGATTGCAACGGTTTTAAAGAATTCCGTCAGAGACAGCGACCTCGTTGCTCGTTATGGCGGCGATGAATTTCTTATCGCATTACCCGATACGCCAGCGGATAAGCTGCCCGTATTGGCAAACAGAATATTGCATGATTTGAATGCTTCGCCCATATTCTCAGCTAAAGAACAAATCACACTTTCTTGCTCGCTTGGCTCAGCAACATATCCTCAAGATGGCGATTTTGTCGTATGTGAAGAGCTTATTGATTGTGCGGATCAGGCACTTTATGCCGCTAAGCGTGCAGGAAGAGCACAATTGGCACAATGGCATCAGTTGCCAATCCAACATCATCAGGCATATACTTTAACAAAACAAAATTAACATCAAATATTTATTTTGCGTTTCCAATAACGAAAAATTTATTTTCTGTCCTTTATCTTTCGTATGCTGATTTTATGTTTTATAATATCACATTATGAATAAGACAAGACAACACAATCAGCAAACGACAAGCATGACACCCGCTATGAAGCAATACGCTGAGCAGAAGGCACAAGTGCCTGATGCTATTCTACTCTTCCGAATGGGTGATTTTTACGAAATGTTCTATGACGATGCAAAAATAGCATCGAAAGTACTCGGGCTGGCACTAACAAGCAGAAACAAAGGTGAAAATCCTATTCCGCTAGCTGGAATTCCCTATCATGCACTCGATAGCTATCTCGCTCGTCTTGTACGTGCAGGATATAAAGTAGCTATAAGCGAACAAGTTGAAGACCCCAAACAAGCAAAAGGTGTCGTCAAACGCAAAATCGTCCGAATTATAACAGCGGGAACTCTTACGGAAAATATTTTACTCGATGAAAAACAAGGAAATTATCTCGCTGGCTGCTATCTTTCCAACGAACAAGCGGGACTTGCATGGATTGAACTCTCTACAGGCGAATTCCAAACAATAATCACACCTGCCAGCCAGCTGATTGATGAACTTATCCGCATCAGGCCGGCAGAACTCCTAATACCGGATTTTGATATTTCCGAACAAAGCGGAATAGCTGCTAAATATAAGAAACTCGAAAGAATGTTCAAAGATATAACATCAGCTTCGGTTACGTATAGGCCGGGCTGGCAATTTGATAAATCCCAAGCGGAGTTAGCGCTCAACAAACAATTCAACACATTAAATCTCGCAGGTTTCGGATTCGATGAATTTGATATCTCGTTATGTGCTGCCGGCGCCTTATTACAATATCTCGACGAAACGCAAAAAACAACTCTTGAACATATTCGCAATATAAGAAAACTCGACAGAGGAAAATTTCTCCAGCTCGACCAAGCGACAATCCGCTCGCTCGAACTTGAACGGACAATGCGAACATCTTCAAGAGAAGGAAGCCTTGTTGATGTAATGGACAAAACATCAACAGCTATGGGCTCTCGATTGTTACGCCAATGGATATTATTCCCCCTTAGAGACATAGAAGAAATAGCGATGAGGCAGGATGCGATTGACTTGTTAATGCAAAAGCAAGACATACTCCGACGCATACGTAACGAGCTTAAGAATATCGCTGACATCGAGCGCATTATCGCTCGAGTAGGAACAGGCAGAGCTTCGCCGCGAGATATGCTTGCGCTATCTGAAAGTTTAGGCAAGCTCCCTGATATAATTTCCATTCTTGAAGAAATATCGGTTGTCGGTTCGTTGATAAGTGCCATTTCTACTCAGATTAGCGGATTAGACGAACTCGCGGAATATCTCACAAATGCAATTGC
>CAZKNI010000326.1:0-2698 GCA_964554055.1 uncultured Phycisphaerae bacterium
AACGAATATTGGAAATGGATTAAAAAGGCAAATACAAGCTGTTTAATATACAAAAAAAGGCAACAACAGAACCGATATATATCAATAAAAACATTGTTCGATAATACAAATTGGCTCAAAAGAAAATGGCAAAATTTATCTGAAAAACAAAAAAAAGGCAAAACGGTAATTTTCGGCCCCGACAATGGAGAATTTAAGGGGAATTGGTATATACAAACTCAAATATCCGTTCCGAATAAAAGCTGGCTTAAGCTTTCGGCAAATCTAATTATAAAAGGAAAACAAAAATTCTCCCACATAGGATTTGGAAAACTCAACTGGTACGACTGGTCGATAGCTCAACCGAAAAAAACACCCCTAACGATAACTCGAATCGTCAAATTATCACAAACTCCCTCTCTTCTTATAAACGACAAAATGCAACAAAAGAAAATCACAATACGTTTTCACGTCAAGCCGACTGAAAACGTCGTCATTTTGAATTACTTAAAAGCAGAGTTAATTTCAACAAACCGGAAATAAAATTATACCCTGAATCTCAGTAGCTTATGAGGCGTAACAATTATATCAATTGATACATCTTTATCGCTGACAGGAATTGAATTCAAAACTTGACAGTCAAACGTGGGCGCAAGCTTTACCGCTCTTCGAACATCAGCGCGAGAAAGAAACGTATCATAAAATCCGCCCCCCCTGCCAAGACGTTTTCCTCTTATATCAAACGCAAGACCCGGAACGAGAATCAAATCTATTTCATCCGGCAAAACCTGTTCGTCGCCTTTAGGCTCCTTGAGATTATGATTATCGACAATGACATCGCTGCTATTACAGATTCGAACAGGATGCATCGACCAGCTATCCCAATCAACTTTTGGCGCACAAATTACTTTGCCCGACTCTATCGCCCTATCTATAAATTCGGATGTATCATATTCAACTTCCATTGAAAGAAACGCCATAATCACGCGTGAATTCAAATATTCCGGCAATTGCAAAATCTTATCCGTTATCATTCGAGAAAAGCGTTTTTTTTCATCAGATGTTATCTGCCTTATAATTTCACGCATCTGCATCCGAAGTTGCTGTTTTTCCTTATGCAATTTACTCATTCAATCTCTTCCTTTACTCATCTGCCTTATTCGTTTTATCGGCTGTTCTTCCTTTGGAACTTTTGCTTTTGATTTCCATAAATTGTTTGCGAAGCTGACGGACTTTTGCAAGATATTTTCCTATATTTGCCTCATATCCCCTGTTTGTAGGCGAATAATATCGTTTTGAAACTCCCAAATAATCTTGCATTGCAATGCCCTCGGGCCAAGAATGATCATATTGATAGCCATCGCCATGTCCGATTCTTTTAGCGCCTCGATAATGTGTATCACGCAAATGAATCGGAACGGGCATCGTCCTATTATTTTTCACATCATCCATCGCTGTCCAAATAGCCATCGCTGACGCATTCGACTTAGGAGCGCACGCAATATAAATTGCCGCCTGCGAAAGTATAAGCTGCGCTTCAGGCATACCCACAAACTCTGTTACTTGAACAGCTGCATTAGCAAGAACAAGAGCCATCGGGTCTGCATTACCGACATCCTCAGCTGCACATATCGCTATTCGCCTTGCGAGAAAACGAATATCTTCCCCGCTTGCCAGCATTCGTGCAAGCCAATAGACAGCTGCATCCGGATCGCTCCCTCTCATCGACTTTATTAGCGCGCTAGCCGAATCGTAATGTTCATCGCCTATCCTATCATAGACAAGCGCTTTTTCCTGTATCGACTCTTTTGCTATTTCCTCATCTATTATAACTTTTTCATTACTCTGCCGCTTATCCGTATCCCTTCTAAGCTGAGATAAAACAGCTATTTCAAGCCCCGTCAATGCTCTGCGCGCATCTCCGTCAGAAAGCCTGACAAAAACATCTAACGCACCCTCGCTAATTTCGATTTTATATTTTCCCAGCCCTCTTTCCTTATCACTTAACGCTCTACAAATTAAAGTCTTTATATCTTCTGTGCTCAAAGGTTCAAAACGAAATATTTGGCTACGAGAGATTAAGGGCGAGTTAACGGCAAAAAACGGATTCTCCGTTGTCGCTCCTATCAATATAATAATTCCTTCTTCAACATCATTCAGCAAAACATCTTGTTGTGCTCTGTTAAATCGATGAATTTCATCGATAAAAAGCACCGTTCTGCCTTGATTGCTTATTATTCGCCGTCTTGCCCTATCGAGTATTTCTCGTATCTCTTTCACTCCGACGCCAGCTGCATTTACTTGCTCGAACTCGGCAGACGTTAACTTTGCGATAAGCTCCGCCAATGATGTTTTACCTGTCCCGGGAGGCCCGTAAAAAATCACGCTTGTCAACCTATCCGCTTCTATCATCCGCCTTAACAGTTTACCCTTGCCTATAAAATGCTCTTGGCCAACAAATTCGTCCAAGTTGCGAGGCCTCATTCTAACAGCCAGCGGAGCTTGCTTTTCGAGAATTTCTTTTTCTTGTTGTGCAAATAAATGCGCCATAATAATTAATTATACTTTAAATATGTATAAAATCGATACTCTTTATAAGTGAATATCTCCCCCTGCTGCAAAACACATGAACAGACCGTCCAAGCCAGCTATGCCCGCGCAAAACCGAAAATTGCAGCATCTCGCAAAAACCTCAATATCGAAGTTTTAGCTCCGAGCC
>CAZKNI010000327.1:0-3993 GCA_964554055.1 uncultured Phycisphaerae bacterium
AGCAACGTTGACCCGCTCAAATACGAGCTTTATTTTGAGCGTTTCATGGACCCTGAACGAAATGAAATGCCGGATATCGACATTGATATTTGTCAGCTTAATCGTCCTAAAGTTATCGATTATGTGCGGGAGAAATACGGACATGTCGCCCAAATCGTTACGTTTAATACAATGGCTGCCCGTGCGGTTATTCGTGATGTTGGCAGGGTACTTGACATCCCTCTTCGCGAAGTTGATGCAATAGCTAAGAAAGTGCCCTCGGGTCCGAAAGTTAAATTGAGTGACGGATTGCGAAGCGAACCTGAACTTAAGAAGCTTTATGAAGAAGATGAAAAGGTAAAGGAGCTTATAGACGTAGGAATGAGGCTCGAAGGGCTTGCTCGAAATATAAGCGTGCACGCTGCTGGCGTCGTTGTTTCCGAAAAGCCTCTTGATGAGTTTCTTCCGTTATGCAAGAGTGGCGAAGATATCCTTACGCAGTATGAAGGTACAACGGTAGAGAAAGTTGGCCTACTTAAAATGGATTTTTTGGGATTGCGTACGCTAACGACAATTCAGCGTGCTGTAGAGCTTATAGAAACGCATCACGGGAAAAAAATTGATATTGAAAATATTCCTCTTGATGACCCTAATGTGTTTGAAATTTTTACAACAGGTCAAACAAAAGGAGTTTTCCAATTTGAATCGGACGGAATGCGAGACTTATTAATGAAGCTCAAACCTGATAAGCTTGGCGATTTGATAGCAGCTAATGCTTTATATCGTCCGGGCCCGATGATTCTAATTGACGATTATATTCAGCGTAAGCACGGCGCTAAATGGGAATCGCCTCATCCAGTTATGGAAGAAGTGTTAGGCGAAACTTATGGAATAATGGTCTATCAAGAGCAAGTGTCGCGCATTGTCAATCGTCTGGGGAATATTCCGCTTAGCAGGTCGTTTCGTCTGGTCAAAGCTATTAGCAAAAAGAAAGATGAAATCATCGAAGCTGAACATAATCCGTTCATTAAAGGATGTGTTGAGAATGGATTAACCGAAGAGAAGGCGGAAGAGCTTTTTGAGATAATTAGGCGTTTCGGCGGCTACGGATTTAACAAAGCACATTCCAGCAGATATGCTATTGTTGCATATCAAACAGCGTATCTTAAGCGATATTATCCTGTGGAATTTATGGCTGCTCTTTTGACGTTCGAAATGGGCAATAGCGATAAGGTTGTAGAATATATTACCGAAACAAGACGAATGGGAATCGAAGTTAAGCCTCCTGACATAAACGCTTCCGGAAGCGATTTTACTGTTGTATATGAAAAAGGTAAAGAGGGTGTAATTCGTTTCGGATTAGCAGCTGTCAAAGGTGTCGGGACGAAAGCTGTCGAAGCTATAATTGAAGCTCGTGAGAAGAAAGGCGGATTCAAATCGATTTTTGATTTTTGTCAGCGAGTTGATTTGCGTAGCGTGAATCGTGCCGTTATCGAGGCATTGATAAAATGCGGAGCGTTCGATTCAACCGGAGCGAAACGCAAAGCTATGTTAGATGCTCTCGAAAAAGCTATAGAATTTGCATCTCAAGTCCAGAAAGATGCTCAAGCAGGCCAATTAAGTTTCTTTGAGACATTCGAGCAACACGCTGAAGAAGACATCGAAAAGCTGCCTGACGATGAGTGGAGCGAAGCGGAACTCTTAAATTTTGAAAAACAAACTCTCGGATTTTATGTCAGCTCGCATCCGCTTGCCCAATTTGAAGAGCTTCTCAGACAATATGCGACGACAGATACGTCGCAATTAGCGGAACTCAACGATGGCGATGAGATTATTATCGGAGGACTGATAGAAAAGGTTCGTTTCGTCAATGTAAAGGCGCGCAACGGAAAGTCGAACGGAACAAACGGAAACGGGCAGAGTCAACAAATGCGCAAAATGGCAATCGCTATGCTTGAAGATTTGTCAGGAAAAGTAGATTTGGTTATTTTTCCGGACGATTATACGCGTTTACAAGAAATAATTAAGCCTGACGTTCTGGTATTTGTGCGTGGACGAGTCGATAGACGTCGAGAAGAGCCTTCCGTACGAGTAACGGAAATTTATCCGATAGAACAAGGTCCCGAGCAATTGAGTAGCGATTGTATAATTCAGCTGAATACAATCGGACTCGATACGAATGTTGTTGATAAGCTTTTTGAGATTACAAAGCGTCATCCCGGACAATGTAAAATAATGTTTTCCATAAAAACAAGCGATGGCTATATCGTAACGATTAGAGCTGCAGAGAATTTTGGAATTACGCCTTCGCCGAAATTTATAGAAGAAATAAATTCTCTTTTAGGCCCCGGCCATATAAAGCTTATGTCAAGCCTTCGGAACAACGGGTTTTCGTTGAGCAAGGGCAACGCTCGTTTAAGCAGAAAGTTCTCCAGCGTAACTTAGACAAAATTGGGGAATATTGCTCACCCAGCCGATTGCTTACTTTTGGGGAATTTTCCCCAAAATCCCATAAAAATTCTCGCCTCAAAATTTCAGTCGTAATACCTTTATTCATAATGAATTATGTTAGGTGTTTTTATTGCTGATTTGGCATGCTGATTGCACTAATAAACAGTGGCAACTTGACAATCGAACAGATGAGATTTGAGGTACTGAAGCTTTCAGGCTAATGATAAGCCTGGGAGGGTAGAGAAAGCAAATGCTGGCTGATGGTCAGGTGCATTGACAACTGAATCGCAGAGGTTGACGGTGACGAGGTGTGTTTTTCGGGATGCGTGGTCCCGGTCGGTACCGCGTTTGTCAGCTTGTAGGGCCTGGGCTGGCAACGCCTCTGTGAACGAGTCGTAAATGACCTGCCATCAGTCTGGCAGAGATAAAGACGCTGGCTGCATCTATGCATACAGTAGCCAGCGTTTTCTTTTATCTCTTACGATGTAAATATATTCATTATTTTTTTGAGTCTATCTACGAAGAAAATATTCGGTGCTGTCATTTTTGTTGTAGGCAAAACGGAGCTTAGCTTACGATGTCAAAAAATATGTGAGATTTGTCTGCTGTTAACGACGTTGCTGTGTGCTCCGTTTGCTGCAATTTTTTTTGCATTATGTTCGTTGTGCTTGCGAAAGATGTTTCGTTGTTTTTAAAGCCCGTTCGCGGAGAACAATTTTCGTTGTCGCAGCGCCTTTCGCCGCGAGCAAAAACAGGCTGAAGAGATTGTTGATTGAAACGAAATCCCGTCGGGAATGATTGATTCGCATCGCAGCGTTACGCGTTCCAATAAAGTTGCTCATTGCATCACGCCTCAACGCGAAAGCGCGAAATCGGGCTGTGCCCGTGCCTGCGAAAGATTTTTCGTTGTTTTTAAAGCTCGTTCGCGGAGAACGATTTTTGTTGTCGCAGCGTATTTCGCTGCGAGCGAGAACAGGCTTTAGCCTGCGAATAGATTATCGTTTTCGAAAAACACAAAAAGCTGTCATATTTGTGCGGGAGAATTTAAGAGCTGATAGGCTTGTGGCTGACGAAGCATCGTCAGCCACAAGCCTGTTTTTTTATAATCGCATCAAACAAGCAATTGCCGCTGCTGCGAGCAAAAATGAGTTACATTCGTCATTGCGAGCCCCGGAGGGGCGAAGCAATCTCTCTTCTTTTCAATCCGCAATCCACAATCTCTTCCGGGCCTGTCAAGCCCTAAAACCGAAAGACGCTGCATATTCGGACAAAAGCTCATCCTTTGAAGTTTTAACATATCAGAATAAACTCTTAATATGATATTGACCTGTTAGGGCTTGTGGGCACGCCCAATTTTGCGCCTTTGTATTGAAACGTAACGCAATCAGCTTTATTGAAACACGCAATGCCGCGAAGCGAATGCAACGAGCAAAAGCTGCACGAAGCTGAACAATGTCATTGCGAGGAATGAGCCCGAAGAGCGAATGACGAAGCAATCTAATTTCTGCATTCCCGAAAGCGTTTTTCCTCGCCGCAGCATTTCTCGCCGTGAACAAAAACAGG
>CAZKNI010000328.1:0-2586 GCA_964554055.1 uncultured Phycisphaerae bacterium
GAAAATATTGCGCCTAAAGTTGATTTTTTAGCGAAACTTCAATCGGAAAGCAAAGCTCGGAAAATAGGAGTTCCGAAGGAATATCTTGAACGTAACGGGCTTGATGACGAAATAGCATCCGCTATTGACGAGACGCTAAGCATATATGAAAAATTGGGATATCAGGTAACGAACATCTCGCTTCCGCATACGGAATATGCCGTTGCATGTTATTATCTTATTGCGACAGCTGAAGCGTCGAGCAATCTTGCAAGATATGACGGAGTGCATTACGGGTATCGTACGCCTAATCCTCAGGATTACATAGACGTTTATACATCTTCGCGTGAGGAGGGATTTGGAGCTGAAGTCAAGCGAAGAATCATGCTCGGTACGTATGCGCTATCAGCAGGATATTATGACGCGTATTACTTGAAAGCGTTAAAAGTTCGTACGCTTATTAAACAGGACTTTGATAATGCTTTCGAAAAGGTTGATGTTATATTAGCTCCTGTTTGTCCGACGCCTGCGTTTGAAATTGGCGAAAGGGTTCAAAATCCGTTGCAAATGTATCTTGCCGATATATTTACAATACCGGTTAATTTGGCGGGTTTGCCCGGAATTTCATTACCTTGCGGGTTTACGTCGGATAATTTGCCTATCGGTTTTCAGCTTATCGGTAAACATTTCGATGAGTTGGCAATTTTACAATCAGCTTGGCAATATCAGCAAGAGACGGGATATCATGCACAAAGACCTGTAATATAAATAGAGGTTCGATATATGGAGAATATTGATTACAAAATCATAATCGGATTGGAAATACATGTTCAGTTAGCGACGGAAAGTAAGTTATTTTGTAGCTGCCCGAATCGATTTGGAAATGAACCTAACAGTAATGTATGTCCGGTATGTATGGGCGCGCCGGGCTCTCTGCCCGTGATGAACAAAAAGGCATTCGAATATTCCGTTCGAACAGCGATTGCAATGAATTGTAAAATAGCGGAATTTACAAAATGGGACAGGAAAAGTTATTATTACCCGGATTTACCGAAAAATTATCAGATTTCTCAGTATGATTTGCCTTTAGGTGAAAACGGATATTTGGAAATTCCGATTGCTGAGGGTGAACGTCAAACGAAGCGAATACGTATTCGAAGAATACATTTGGAAGAAGATGCGGGTAAGTTGTTGCATGAAGGTAATGAAGGGTTTAGCCAAATAGATTTAAATCGTACGGGTACTCCGCTAATGGAAATTGTAACGGAACCCGATATTACATCTCCTCAAGAAGCGAGAATCTTCGGAACGGAATTACGGTCACTTGTAAGGCATTTGGGCGTGAGTGATGCGAATATGGAACGTGGGCAGATGAGGCTTGAGCCCAATATTAATCTTGTGATAACAGTTGACGGTAAAGAATTCCGTACGCCTATCGTTGAGATAAAGAATTTAGGAAGTTTAAGGGCAATTGAGCGAGCGTGTGAGTATGAAGTGAAGCGCCAATTAGCGGAATGGCAGCAGGGGGGTAAAACAATGGAGAGTGGCAATAAGAGTACGCGTGGCTGGGATGAAAATCGCGGAATAACTGTTCTTCAGAGAGAAAAGGAAGAGGCACATGATTATCGTTATTTTCCCGACCCCGATTTGATGCCCGTTGTTGTAACATCTGATTGGCTTGAGGAGATTAAAAAAGATGTATGTGAATTGCCCGTAAAGAGGCGTATTAGATTTTCTGAAGAATATGGGATTTCCGAAAGAGACGTAGCGACGATTTTGGAACATCGTGGAACAGCTGACTTATTTGAAGAAGCTATTAAGCTGGGTGCTCCCGTTAAGGTTTTAAGCAATCAGTTTATTAGTTTTTGGTCTATGCATGCTAATCAGCGGAATGTCGCAATCGCTGATTTGGGAGTGTCCGCGGAGCATTTAGCTAAGTTAGCACAAATGGTAGGCGAAGGGATAATCAATGCGACAGCAGCTTCGAGTATAGCGGAAAAAATGTTGAGTTGCTCCGATAGCCCGGAAGTGATTGCGGAGCGTGAAAACCTTCTTCAGGTTTCGGATAGCTCGGAAATAGAGAAAATAGTTGATGAAGTATTGGCTGAAAACAGTCAAGCTGTCGAAGATGTTTTAACGGGCGGGAAAAAGCAGAAAAAAGCTTTCGGTTTTTTGATGGGACAGGTGATGCAAAAATCTCGGGGTCAAGCTAATCCAAAAGTTGTCAACGAACTTTTATCCCAAAAGCTGTCTCGATAAATGTAGAAATGTGTAATTTGCTTCGGATTTGTTGAAATAGATGAAATAGAAATAATGATGAAGGTTTTAAAAAAGTTCTTGATATTACGCTCTATCAAGGCTATATTATTAATAAAAGCGGATTTTGTCGATTTGTTCGTGCGTTAACTTAAAAAGGCAGTTTTTATAAGGATTAAAATTGATATGGGTTATCTTCATTTTTTTGACGATTGGTGGCTTATTTCTTATATAAATCTTGAGCGTAGGCAGGGAAGACCTAAATATATCGCGGAAGCAACTCTTGAAGACGAGCTTACCGAAGGGACGTGGAATTTTCCTCTTGTTACGTGGGATAAGGATAAAGGTGTT
>CAZKNI010000329.1:0-4302 GCA_964554055.1 uncultured Phycisphaerae bacterium
TACATCCAATATCATCTTCCGATAATTTTATTACTCCCAATCGAAAAGACAAAGAAACAATAAGATTCTTAATAACGATTTCGTATCCATCGTTTATTAATCCTCATCAGCTTAGGTTTCAGGTACGTATTGTTCAAAAGAGTTTAATAAGCATTATAAGTGAGCAGAAAGTTAATATTCATCGGCATACCAAAATAGAAATTCCACTAAGCAGAATACCCATAGGTAAAAGCAAAGTTCAGATAATTCTAATGGCTAAAGCTGAACAAACGGTTTATGCGGAAGGATATACTGAAATCGAGAAATTAGATACAGAACAAGCTAACAAACTTACTAAAATAGACCTTGAAAATGCTCCTATATTTAAGTTCAAAGGTAAAGCGTTTTTCCCTATCGGGATGTTTGGTGTGCCCGGATGTTTCAGCAAAGACGGAAAATGTGTATTGAACTCATCAGCGATGGAAGACCTTGCCCCTCACAAATACAACGTTATTCACAATTACCTTTTTGCCGGTACAGATATTAAAAAACATCTCGCATATTTGGATGCAGCTTGGGAAAAAGGCTATTACGTAATGGTCGAAATCCCGCGGAAATGGGCGGAATATGGGAATTATCAAGCATTAGAAAACTGGCTCAAGAAGATACGTAAGCATCCCGCAGCATTGTTTTATTATTCCGATGAAATGATTTGCGTAAGACACATACCAATAAAGTATCTTATAGGCGTATCTAAATTGGTTAAAAAAATCGACCCCATCCGAAAGTGGATTGTTTATGAAAAAGCAGATTCAAGAGTTGTGAAATACGTAGATGGTCTCATGCAAGGAAGCTCTGATATTATATCAGCTATTAAGTTTCGGGAAGTGCTGGGAGAAAATAAAGTGTGGATTCCTACGTTGCATATTGGATGGAACAGACAAAACAGGAAAGCTCCGGATATTAACGAACAGCGTTATCTTACCTTTATGCCTGTTATCTTAGGTGCACGTGGAATATTTTTTTGGATGTGGTCCGAAGGCAGATGGCACAGTGGCGATTCCGGTTATATGAAGCGTTTGGGGCAATCTGTCGATGAGCTTGCCTCTGTTGTGCCAGCTATTATTTCGGGCGATAAACTGCCGAGCTGGTATCCAAAGATAACTAAAATCGGACAGGTATCTGTCTTAAGATGTGCCAAAGGACGCCGGGCGTATTTGCTTGCGGGCCCTTCATATCCGTCGAGTAGCGGACAGGTAAAATTTAAGATATCAGAAGGCATTGAAGTGAAAAGGGTATTTTCTAATCCCGTAGAATTTTCAAAATCATCAGACGGCAATATCGTGATAGAAATTAAACCTCGCCAAGTATGCGTTGTTCTGTTCAGGAAAAAATAGGATAAACGAGTCAGCTGTTTAATTGTATTGGAAAGATTGTAAATATTAATTTGTTAAAGCGAAATTGCTTTGTTAATGTCCGAGTTTATCTGCACAAATGTAGATTGACAACCATTGTGAAGTTTTGGAAAGCGAAGCGCAACGCGAAAACTCAAAAACAAGCTCCGCCTGTGAAATGTAATTCGTTTTGTTTTCAAACTCGTTCGCGGGAAAGCAATTTTCATTGTCGCAGCATTTCTCGCCGCGAGCAAAAATAAGCTCCGCCTGTCAATCTTCAATAATAATTTCCGCTATGCCGGTTTATTGAGAAAACATGCCGACTCAACATTCAAACAAACAACCAAATGAGAATATACAAAGCTATTGCAACCCCTATCATCCCCCCTACAATTGTAGCCCACAATAATCCGGCAGCTATCGGCAATGCCTTGAGATTATCAAGCTTCAACGTCTTATACACAACGGAAACAGCCAACGTAAGAGGAAGCAACATCCACAATCTGCCGCTATCAAAGGAAATAGGCTGCAAAAAAGCTGTCGCAACAATCAGAATATTCGTCAATATCATCCGCTCGCCCCCTTCTTGAACGCCCGGGCAGCTGAATCCAATATTATCAAAAAATTAAGCAGGCCAGCTATCCCCGTATAAATGACAGCTAAATCAAGAGTTTTGCCGTAAGAAGGCATAGCTGCTGCACTCTTGCTCAACAACGCTGTCAAAAATGTATATCCCCCCAAAAAAATATGTGCCAAAAACCAAGCGCCATTCGTATGAACATTTACCGTACTGACAACCCCGCCTATATATATTCCGACCCAAAACGTAATTGTTACGGTAACGAATAAAATAGCACCCCGCGCACGCTCGCCTATATACCAGTGACCCGCACCGGGAATAAGCCAGCTCAAAATAGCAGTAAATATACACTTCATTTCATTTTAAAAAACTTGAATTACGGTTTTCGCTATTCCTAAATCCTTACAAATCTTATATGCCAATCTTTAATCAATTTCCTTATGACGAGGAATTGTACTTATTTTCATTTCCTTCCTATTTATATATACCGTATGATTAGCTCCTTCGCGTAAAAAAACACACCCACATTATTTTCAAATGCCGGATGAGAGCTTTGCGCTTCATACAGAACCAATTCCTAACGATTCTTTTATAACTTCTTTTCCCGATAAATTTTGCTCCGAAATCTCCCGATTAGCCTCCAAGGTCAATTGAATTGCTTCCATCAAATTCTCACGTGCTTGCTCTAAGGTTTCTCCCTGAGTGTTAACTCCGGGAAGCTCCTCTATATAGCCAATATAGCCATACGGGGATTTTTCGAATACAGCTATCAGCTTCTCCTGCATATGCAGAGACCTCTTTTATATATCACACACAATTTATTCATACGGAAACACAATCCCTCAAAGTTTAATGTTCTTTATCATATAATTTAATTATACACTTTTTACGCAAACGGGCAAGTCCCCGTCGGACATGTGCCGCCGGGCAGAGAACAGCTACCGTCTGCACACGAACCTGCGTTATTCGTTCCGCCCGAACCTACTCCAAAACAACTCAACTGCTGTTTCGATTGCGACCCGCACTTGGGACATTTCGCTTTAAGATTTTTTCCCATTTTGTTCATCAACAACTCAAACCGATTTCCGCACTTCGAACATTGAAATTCATAAATAGGCATTGCATTTTCCTCCCACAAAATTATCTATTTAGCTTTCCATAAGCAGTTTTAATTATATTATACGCCTGTTTTTTCTCAAGGTCAAAACTAATCACAGCGTCGGAAACCTGAGGCCAACAATCACATAAATTCCACAACAAAAGTCCCCAACACTGAGGATGCGTTCCGTAATACTCTATCCAAAATTTGCACGCATCAGCTTGTATTTTTTGTGTAACATCAATTAGCTCTTCAATTGATTTCGGCTCATCATAGCCACAATTCTTAACACACTCCAAAACATGAGTGATATTCCTATATACGCCCCATCGATTCGTATCCGACGAATGATAAAGCCAAAGCTGATTCGTTACAGGCCACTGCTTATCTTTTGGCATAAAGCTATCAACAGTCTTTTTGCTCGGCAACGATATTCGACCTATCTCACTTACAACATTAACAGGCACATCGGTATAAAACTTATCGTCATGCCTAACAACATGATTCCACAAATGAACATCACCAAACCGCTTATCCATCGGGTCTTCCCCGGGCTTGGAAAACGGCGACGACGGAATATACGGACGATGCGGGTCGAGACGCTTTAAAACTTCGGGTATCACTTTCCGAGTCAATAATACGCCCGCTTCAGGCCCACATATAGCATCAATTTCATTATCGCCCGCCCACAAACCGATGCAAACATGACCGCGATACGCCCTTACAACTTTTTCCGCTTCATATCGCATCATATTTGAAAACTCGTTATCCTGAGGATAAAGAGAACACGCCAACATAAAATCCTGCCAAATCAAGATTCCGGATTCCTCGCAAGCATTGAGAAAACTCTCAGGCTCATATACTCCGCCACCCCAAACACGAAGCATATTTATATTGGCATCTGCTGACAATTTGACAAGTTCACGTATCTTATCATCTCGTATCCGACCAAACAGAGAATCGCAAGGCGTCCAATTTATCCCCTTGATAAAATAATCCTTATGATTAACCTTCAACCTAAATCCCAATCCGCCATCCTCTCTGGGCTCCTCGAGCATATCAACTTTACAAATACCGAATTTCCCCTTAAATTCGTCTAAAGCAATCTCGTCGTCTTTACATTTATCGTCAGCTTTGCCCTTGACGTCTAAAATGCGCAACTCAAAATCATGCCTATTTGCCTTCCCCATTCCATTAGGCCACCAAAGTTCAGCACCTTTTATCTCAAATGGAATAACAATATCATTCTC
>CAZKNI010000330.1:0-5446 GCA_964554055.1 uncultured Phycisphaerae bacterium
TAGGATTACGCGCAGCGAAGATAATTTTTGTATTGACAGAGTTTTGCATCTCTGAAAATCTCGTCGCTTTGCCGGAGCGACTTTGCCCGCAAATTATTAATTGCTTGACATCTGCACTTTGCAAAAAATCTTGCAGTTCCGGAAACGGTTGAGTCTGACTGTTGCAGATAACGGTATCGAGTTTTAGATTACAGTAGCAGCTATAAATTGTCAGGAGCGAATGTTTTGTTAAAATCGGGCAGATAAGAAATTCCTTTTTGTTGCATTGCGCAAGAATAATAGCTGACGCTTTGTTAATTGTGCCGTCGTCTAATATTTTTATTTTGAAGTTTCCTGTTTCTATTGTTTGGCCTATATGCATTGTTCGTAATTTGAATTGTGCATCGTTTATGAGTAACTCTGCCGGGAAATACGATTTTTGCAATTTGATTATGTTGGGTGTAATAAATATTGGCATGCCCGGATTGTGTTCGTATATATTCCAAAGCTCGTTAAAAAATCTTTGATTACACGTTGTTATTATTACACAAGCTGGCTTGACAATATATTTTGCACTCATAAGATTAATGAGCTTACTCGTTTGACGGGGAATATCGCTTCCGCAATCGACAAGAATAATGTTTTGTCCTGTCGATATAGCTATTGTTTGGCTATTTTTGAATCCCGGGACATATACAAATCGATTATGTGCATCGGCGCCTAATATGCCGGCAGCTGTAATCCAGTTTGTTAGATATATCGTAATTAGCCCGAGCAAGAAGATTATGCAAGTTTTTGGTTTTAGATATTTTTTAGCGAACATGAAAATAATTAAATAATATACACACACAATAAGCCAGCTCGGAGACGTTACATAGATAGCAGTTCCCGGAAGCTTGGATATCACAAAAGCGGAATGTGTCAGGAATTTTCCGGTTATGTCTAAAGCATATAGCCCAATAAAGCTGAGCGACGGGATAATCGCGCAGATGATTATGTGAAGGAAGCCTACGAAAATGAAAAACGTTACGGGTATGAGCAATAATACAGATGATATAGCTGAAATCGGGCTGATAATGTTGAAATATATCATAACAAGTGGCATCGCAGCAATAGCGGCAGCTATCGATGCGGAGAATATCATTTCCGTCCGCTGTTTTATCCACTCGACAAATAATTTGTATTTATTTTTGTTGTTTTCAAACAATTCTTCGGGACTCGCTCGATTAATGCCTACAAAAAGTCGATTATATATTCTCGGAGTTAATAATACGATGCCCAATAACGATACAAAAGACAGCTGAAATCCGATGCTGAATATCTGATTCGGATTGATAAGTAGCATGATGATAGCAGCTAAGCTTATTGAGTTGATTATATTGATACGTTTGTGTCGCGTATATCCGAAACATACGATAACAATCATAATTGTCGCTCGAACGATAGATGCCCGTGTATCAACGAGTACAAGATAGCATAAAGCTGTTATTGTTATAAGAATCATCACCGTTTTGCGTTTCAATCCTACGAATGTCGCAATTAGCCAAACGCCAAATGTCAGAAGAGCAAGATGAAATCCGCTAACAGCAAGAAAATGGGCAGCTCCTATTTTTAGAAAGGCATCATTAAGCTTGTTTTCCATTTCGCTTCGTTGTCCTAATAAAAGTGCTCCGGCTAAGCTTTTTGTGTGAGAGTCAATATCCGCTTCAAGCCAAAATGATTGTATCGTCTGGCGAATTTTATAAATCTGTTTTGCGGGAATATAGCTTGCTTCGGAAACAATTTTAATATCGTCAGCATTATGAGCAAACAGCTTTACAAATATTTTATTTCGTATCAGCCAGCTATCCGTATTTCGGAAAAGTGCTTTATCGGAATCGATATTACAAATTTTTGAGATTTTTCCTTTGATTTTTAATCGTTGGCCCGGCGTAAATTCATCGTGAATGCCGGGAACAAATATCAACGCAAGTCCTTGTGTCTTGAATTTTCCGTTTTGCGTTTGAATTTCGTTAACATTGACGATAAATCGCGTCGAGTGTGTCGGCTTAGAGTAATAGGGAAATTTCTTTTCGGTATTGCTTGTAACAGGCGTTGAAATGATAGATGCTGATAATATAGCGTTTTGGCTTTTCGATAAATAATTTAAGACATATTTTATGTGATTATTGGGCAACGCTTGATTATACAAATAATAATGAATCGACCCCAAACTTACGGACATAAGCAAGATTGCGATATATTTGGGCAATCCAGCTCCTTTGGCGAATATTCCTAATCCGAATCCAATACACGCCAAAATAACAGCTGAAATAATCATCGTTCGAAAATGATAGCAGAAAATGATTCCGGCAATCATTCCAATCGCAGGCAATAAAAGAGGAACGCCGGCAAAATCAAATTTTGCGAAATGAGTTTCGGGTTGAGCCAAATCCGTCTTGCGCATTAATTTGCATTAATATTATTTGAAGAAAATTGTTTATTGCCTGCTCATTTTATATTTCTCGATTATTTCGGGAAGAATTTTTCCTGCAGCTTCCCTGAAGCAAATATCCGCTATGCCGCTGGCAGCTGTTGGCTTAGGATTAATTTCAACAATGATAGCTCCGTTCGCTTTTGCTTGCCAAATAAGTGAAGCTGCAGGGTGCACTTCCGCAGATGTTCCTATCGAAAACATTAAGTCGCAATAATCCGCAGCTTCCACAGCAGATGAAAATTCATCTTCGGGCAACGATTCGTAAAACCAAACGACAGCTGGACGAAGCAAACTGTTGCATTTTGGACAAACGGGATTTTCTAAGGATATATTTTCTTTCGATTTGTCAATTGTAATCCGATACGTACAGCTTGTACATTTTACTTTGAATAATGAGCCATGCAATTCAATTACATTTATTGAGCCGGCTCGCTGATGTAACCCGTCTATATTTTGTGTGATAACGAGAAAATTGTTGTGAATCTTTTCAAGTTCAGCGAGTGCAAGATGAGCGGGATTCGGGTTTACTTGTTTAACTTGCTCACGTCTTTCATTATAGAATCTCCAAACAAGTTTCGGGTCTTTTTCAAATCCCGAAGGGCTGGCAACTTTCATAGGGTCATATCCTTCCCAAAGCCCATTATTATCCCTGAAAGTCGGAACGCCGCTTTCAGCGGATATTCCGGCACCGGTAAAGGCTATAGCTCTGGCGGAGCGCGACAATATATCCGCTACTTGTTTGATTTTACGTTCATCCATTTTTAATCATCGGCAATAATCCGCCGGCAAGCAATATTTGTTGCTGGCGTTTACTCAAGATAATTTTGCATTCGAAATTTATGTTTTTAGTTATATTACGCACAAGAATAATTTCTTGGCTGTTTTCGATTGCGTTCATTAAGTCCGCTTGTAACTCGTCGTCTGTTTCTATTTTATCATAATCTTCCGAATTGACAAATGTCATTGGCACGATAGCAAAATTTATCAAATTGGCAAGATGAATGCGTTCAATGCTTTTGGCAATAACAGCTTTTATGCCAAGATACATTGGACACAAAGCTGCATGTTCTCGAGATGAGCCTTGCCCGTAACTCTCTCCGGCAACGATTATTCCCGCCTTGCCCTGTTTTTTCAATGTAAGTGCACGTTCTGCAAAAGAGGGTTTTCCCGCTTCATTTAAGCTATTAAAAACATATTTTGCATATTCAGGCACATTCGAGCGATATTTCAAAAAAGCTCCCGCCGGCATTATTATGTCCGTACTGATTTTATCGCCCAGTTTAATCAATATTTTTCCGTCAAGCTGCTCGGGAGGCTTTTCGCTTAACGGAGGAGGAACAATCGACGGCGCACGGATAATCTCAGCTTGTTTTGCTTGTGTTTCACTCAAAGGTTCCTGAAGCATATTGTCATTTATTACAAATATATCGGGTTCTTCGATGTTCGGATATTCGATGCCTAATTCGATAGGATTTGTAATCCTGCCCAAAATAGCAGCTGATATACACACTTCAGGCGAGACAAGATAAACTTTATCCCCTTTTGTTCCGCTTCTTCCGGGAAAGTTCCTGTTGAAACTTCTAAGGGAAATTATACCGTCAGCAGGTGATAGCCCCATTCCGATACAAGGTCCGCAAGCGGATTCGAGAATTCTTGCTCCTGCCCGTATAAACGTTTGCAATCCTCCTGTGCGGTCTATCATTTCCATTACTTGTCGAGAACCCGGCGCAATAGCAAATTCGACATCCGGATGAATTGTTTTTCCTTCGAGTGCCTTTGCACATATCATCAAATCGCGATAACTCGAATTCGTACACGAACCGATAATCACTTGTCCGACTTTTTGTCCCGCTATCTCGGAAATCGTTACAATATTGTCGGGTGAACTCGGAGCTGCTGCCAATGGCTCAAGCTCATTAAGGTCTATTTCGATTATTCGCTCGTATTCCGCATTTTCGTCAGCAGATAGCTCTGTCCATTGTTCCGCCCTATTTTGAGCCCGTAAAAATTCGCGTGTAATCTCATCGCTCGGAAAAATGCTTGTTGTTACGCCAAGCTCCGCTCCCATATTTGTACACGTAGCACGTTGAGGAATCGTAAGCGACTTTACGCCTTCGCCAAAATATTCAACAACACAGCCGACGTTGCCTTTAGTCGTAAGAATCGACAGTAGCTTCAGAATAATGTCTTTGCTCGAAACCCATGGACGCAATTTGCCTCTGAGATGTACGCCTATAACTTTAGGACATGTTAGATAAAATGCTCCGCCAGCCATTGCGACAGCTACATCAAGCCCTCCCGCTCCGATAGCGAGCATTCCTATTCCGCCAGCTGTTGGCGTATGAGAGTCGCTTCCTATCAGTGTCCAGCCGGGGCGCGAAAATCGTTCGAGATTTACCTGATGGCATATTCCGTTTCCGGGACGAGAATGCCACGCTCCGATTTTGCGAGATATGGATTGCAAATATAGATGATCATTATGATTTTCAGGTCCGAATTGTGCCATATTATGATCGACATAGCTGACCGATAATTTGGATTTGACACGCTCTATTCCCATAGACTCAAATAATAGATAGCATGTCGTTCCCGTCGCGTCCTGTGTAAGCGTCTGATCAATTCGAATTCCGATTTCTTCGCCGGCTTTCAGTCGACCGTCGACAAGATGTTCTTTCAAGATTTTGTATGTTACGGACAAACCCATTTTTATTTACTCCTTTTGTTCTATTATGTAATTATGTCATTTGCACACTCATTTTATTATATAACTTGCCGGAAATCAAAAGGGAGATAATTTAGTGAGTCGATTTTTAGCTTTTGAATCGGAAAAATTTCTTTTATGATTCATATAGCGTTTTGGGAGATGAAGATTATATATGTCAAACTTGTATCGTTGCCGATTTCAAAATAAAAATTCTTTTGGGATGAAAAGCATATAGACAAATAAGGACAAACATAAATGAAGCGAAGAGAACAAGACGATATTGTTCA
>CAZKNI010000331.1:0-4987 GCA_964554055.1 uncultured Phycisphaerae bacterium
ATTGTTAGAGTCAAAGCTTATTGTCTTACATATTTTTATTTATTTGTTTTCGCAAAATTAGTAATTTTGTCCAAAAATTTATAATATTATATCAGCTAACTTGACGCAGAGCTATTAAAAGGATACCTTATATAATTCGCAAATAAAGAAATAGCTGTCATTGTTCTGTTAGCACAATATTAACCTAATATAAAGAATAAAGGATTGATAAGATGAGTAATATTAGCAAACCCGATAAAATCCAAAAGGCAAGATGGGCGGAGCAAATCAAACAGCAATTGGGAGGAATAGCTTATGAAACTTCGTTTGTCCGGAAAGACAATGTTATAGCGTTCCTCTATCGAGATAAAAGAGGAAAAGCATTGATATTAGCTTATTCCGAAAATGCGCCCGGCTGGACAAGTCAATTTTCAGGAGAAGAAATCAAAATTAATTTGGACGGTCAAATATTCAAAGCAACTTGTTGCCCTACAAATACACAAAATTCCAAAGCGTTAAGAGATAATTTTGATTTTGTATGTCCGAAACTCATCGGATTGAATAAGAGTTTCGGTTTTGGAGACAGGCTTGGAATTGCAACGCCCGGACATATATTAGCAGTTATCGATTCGGACGTTACACCTATATTAGCTCAACAATCAATTCGTGAAATGACTCGCACACAACGCACAGCTCAAGGGGTGATGGACGATGCATGTTGGGGTGTCTTTCAAGCTGGCTTTGATAAAGATTTCGGTTCGGATGCGGATCATTTAAAAAATGAAGCTGACATCGATTTATGTGCAAAAGCTGGATTCGGAATGTTTACAATCGATCCCGGAGATCACGTTGACGATGATGCTGACAGTGAAGATGAAAATATCATCAAAGCAAAATTCGCGAATCTGCCTTGGGATGAACTCGAAAGTTCCGCTGAGAATACAATCAAACGATATGAAAAGGAAATCGTTTTAGGTAATTCCAAATTGGAATTTACAGCTAATCAAATAATACGAGCTGCATGTAAATACGGCAAAGCAATCGCACACACATATAAGATGTACAGGCATCTCGTATCATCTGTCGGCAAAGGAAAATTCGAACTGGAAGTTTCCGTAGATGAAACAGCTTCGCCGACGAGTCCTCAAGAGCATTTTTATGTTGCAAGCGAGTTAAAAAGGCTTGGCGTTAATTGGATTTCTCTTGCTCCTCGCTTTATAGGCGAATTTGAAAAAGGTGTCGATTATATAGGCGATTTAGATGTATTTCGTAAAGAATTTTCCCTGCATGCCGAAATTGCCCGACAAGTCGGCCCGTACAAAATTTCGATTCACAGTGGAAGCGACAAATTCAGCATATATCCGATAGCAGCAGAGCTAACAAAGGGACTTGTACATGTAAAGACAGCTGGCACGAGTTATCTCGAAGCATTAAGAGTTATCGCTAAACTCGAACCCAATCTGTTTCGTGAGATACTCGATTTTGCCCGCCAGCGTTATCCTCAAGACAGAGCAACTTATCATGTTTCAGCTAATCTCAACAAAGTTCCGCCTGCAAAAGAATTGAAAGATTATCAATTAGCGGAATTACTCAACGATTTTGACGCACGTGAAGTGCTTCACGTTACTTTCGGTTCTGTTTTGACAGCGAAAAACGATGCGGGAGAGCTGAAATTCCGCAATAGGTTAATGGCTGCTTTGATAGAACATGAAGAAGCGTATCATCAATGTTTAAAGGAACATTTAGGTAAACATGTTAAGCCTTTCGCAAGTTAAACATTACATAAAAACAATAGGTTAAAAATTATCAATAACAAGACAAATTCATTGAAAAGGAGTATAAATTATGAGCAAGACTCACAGTTTGGAAAATCTATTCAGCGTTTCGGGCAAGGTTGCTGCAATTACAGGAGCAGCAGGCGTATTGTGCGGGCAAATGGCTAAAGCTCTTGCAAGTCTCGGTGCAAAAGTAGCTATTTTAGACTTGCGAAAAGATGCAGCGGATAAACTTGCAACAGAACTTAGCGATGCAGGCGGCCAAGCACTTGCTGTCGAATGTAATGTACTTGATAGGTCAAGTGTAGAAAAGGCAGCTGACACGATTATTTCCAAATGGAATAAAGTTGACATACTTATTAACGGTGCAGGAGGAAACAAAAAAGAAGCAACAGCTACGGACGAATTAAAATTCTTCGATATTCCCGCTGAAGCAATGAAGTTCGTATTCGAGTTGAATATTGTAGGCACGATGATACCGTCACAGATATTTGCAAAACAAATGATAAAGCAAGATGAAGGGAACATAATCAATATTTCGTCTATGTGCGCATTTCAACCTTTGACAAAAGTTGTTGGCTATTCCGCTGCTAAAGCAGGCGTGTCGAATTTTACTCAATGGCTTGCTGTTCATTTAGCACAGAATTATTCCAAAAATATTAGGGTAAATGCGATTGCTCCGGGATTTTTCTTAACGGAACAAAACAGATTTTTGTTAACTGACGAAAAAACAGGGGAACTCACGCCAAGAGGAAAAACGATTATCGAGCATACTCCTTTAGGCCGATTTGGCGAACCCGATGAATTGATTTCAACGCTGATTTGGCTGCTTGGTCCGGGAGCAAAATTCGTAACAGGAATCGTCGTTCCGGTTGACGGAGGATTTTCTGCGTTCAGCGGAGTATAAAAACACGAATATTTATAATGAATATTCGTAATAAATATTAATTATTTTGTAGAAATTGGAGGAAATTATTTATGTCAGACCCAGCACAAGTTTTGAAGGATTTTCAGCCCAAGCACAAGTTTTTCATCGGAATAGATTCCGACGGATGTGCTTTCGATACAATGGAAATAAAACACAAAGAATGTTTTATTCCGAATATCATTAAGCACTGGTCGCTACAAGCTGTTTCTAAATATGCCCGCGAAGCAGCTGAATTTGTAAATCTGTATAGCGAGTGGCGAGGAATAAATCGTTGGCCCGCTTTGCTTATGGTTTTTGATTTACTCAAAGAAAGACCTGAAGTACAAGCGCGAAAGTGTCAAATTCCCGACGTTCCTTCGCTTCGCGCCTTTGTAGATTCCGGTTTGCCGTTGAGTAATGCATCGTTAAAGAATGAAATTGAACGAACAAATGATGATATACTCAAGAAAGCGCTTGATTGGTCGGAAGCTGTAAATGCTACAATAGCGGATATGGTCAAAGGAGTTCCGCCTTTTCCTTATATGCGTGAATCGCTCGAAAAGCTTTATGAGCACGCTGATGCTATCGTCGTTTCTCAAACCCCTTGTGAAGCTCTTACTCGCGAATGGCAGGAACATGACATTGCAAAATATGTTGAGATAATAGCAGGCCAAGAAATGGGAACTAAAACGGAACATATAAAATTTGCTACGGAAGGAAAATATGAATCTCATCAGATATTGATGATAGGTGATGCGCCCGGAGATTATAAAGCTGCTAAAGCAAACAATGCGTGTTTTTATCCGATAAATCCCGGACACGAAGAAGCAAGTTGGGAAAGATTTTATAAAGAAGCTCTCGACAAATTCTTGAATGGCGAATATGCAGGAGAATATGAGCAAAAACTTTACGATGAGTTTAAGCGATATCTGCCAAGCGTTCCTCCGTGGAAAAGGTAAAAATGTTAGCGGGCTGACCGAAATTTTCCGGTTAGCCTGTTTTTTTGTTTGATTTTATACAAAAAGGATATAATATAATCCGACAGCGATTAGCGAATCCTACAATAAAAGGAAATATTATGACATCGAGAGAACGAGTCAAACGAGCTGTTTTGTTTGAAGGGCCGGACAAAGTTCCTTGTGCGCTACCCGAACCTTATAGAAATGATTTTACGGGAGGAGGACCTTTAGCTAAACCCGTAATGAAATGGGAACAGAATGTCGATTATGTGCAACGTCAAACGGATGAATTCGGATGTGTCTGGGAAAAATTAGCGGGCGATAAAACAATGGGACAAGTTGTTGAGTTTCCTCTTGATGATTACAGCAAGCTTGCCAGTTTCAAATTTCCAAATTACAAAGAACCTGACAGATATAAACATCTGCCGGAAATGATAGAGAAAAACAAAAGAGAAGAAAAATTTTTTTTGGCGGGCATTCCTTTCAGTTTGATTCATAGGCTTGAGTATCTTCGAGGACACGAAGCTGCCTGGACAGACCCTTATGAATATCCCGAAGAATTGGAAAATTTGCTCGATATATTATCTGATATTGCAATCGACGCAATCGATATGCTTACGGAACTTGGCGGAGTTGACGGGATAATTTCTTACGACGATTGGGGATTGCAAGACAGGCCTATGATTAGCCCGGACATCTTCGCAAAATTTTGGGCACCGCGATATAAGCGCGTGTATAATTATGCACATAAAAAAGGTATGCTGACGTTTTTACATAGCTGCGGACATATCACGGATTTATTGCCACATTTAATTGATGCCGAACTCGATGTAATCCAACAAGATCAGCAAGAAAATATGGGCATTGATATTCTTTCGAAACGTTTCGGAGGAAAAATTTGCTTTTGGGACCCTGTCGATATTCAAGGCGTAATGATTCGTGGCTCGGTCGAAGATGTACGTGCTTACGCACGTAAGCTAATCGACAGTTTCGGGCGATTCAACGGCGGATTTATTGCAAAATGGTATCCCGACCCTGATGCAGTTGAGCACAGCTGGGAAAAGATTCACGCTATGTGTCAGGAATTTATGGAATACGGCGAAAAAATATATCAAAAATAATAAAAACAATATTTAACAATTAAGGAAATATGCCATGACGTCTAAAGAGCGTTGGCTTGCGGTGCTGGAACGAAAATCCGTTGATAGAGTTCCTTGCGATATTTGGGCAACTCCTGAGATTGAAAAATTTATATTCTGAATTTCGTAAAGGCTTTTTCCTCCGGAAACTTTCGAAAATTATCGAGTATTTATCGAAACCGCTTTGGAGTACGGAAAATATTAAGGAAAATACAAATGAATATCACC
>CAZKNI010000332.1:0-8365 GCA_964554055.1 uncultured Phycisphaerae bacterium
CGGTGATATTCGCAGCGGATTTTTCATAGAAAAAACATTTTCAAACAGCAAAATCTCTCAAACTATTTATCTCGATTACAATTCGCCCGTCTTAAAGTTCAAGACAAGTGTCGATTGGCATGAGCATGAAGTTATGCTGAAAGTTGCATTTCCCGTTGCGATAAATTCATCACAAGCATGTTTTGATATACAGTTCGGGCATATATATCGCCCGACGCATCGCAATACTCTTTTTGACGTTGCTAAATTTGAAGTTCCTGTTCATCGATGGATGGATATTTCCGAAGGCAATTATGGCGTTAGCCTGCTTAACGATTGCAAATATGGCGCCGATGTCGAAAACAATGTGCTTAGGCTTACACTCCTTCGTGCTCCTGTTAATCCCGACCCGACAGCGGACAGAGGCCTACATACATTTACATATGCCATTTATCCTCACATTGGAAATTTTGCCCAATCCAAGACGGTTCAATATGCGAATGAGCTTAATATTGCTCCTCTTATATTTAATGCTAGCGATAATCTGCCAAGCAACACAAGTTTTCTCAATATCGAGCCCCCAAACCTGATTCTTGATACTGTAAAGAAGGCTGAAGACGAGCAAGCTGTTATTTTGCGTATGTATGAATCCGCTAATGTTAGAGGAAAAGCAAAACTCAACATCAATTTACCTTTTGAGGTCAAACGCGCCGCTTTGTGTAATATGGAAGAAAAAGACATCGAAAAGCTTGAGTTGAAGAACAGTCGTGTAGAATTCGATTATCTTCCCTGCCAGATAATCACGATAAAATTGTATTTATAGAAAAGAAAGACAGTCGTTTTTTGACAAAAATCAGATTTTTCATAGATAGATATCGTCAATTACACAATATAAGCGGAGTGTAAGCACATATTTATTATGAAATTAAATTTTAGATTTTATTATCTCTGCTCCGCCAGCGGCAGATGTGCAAAAAATGCTCGGCGTAATGCCAAACTTTTCTTGATATGCTTCGTCTAAGCTTTCCGAAATTTGTTCCGATTTTGACGGTTCGACAAAGGCAACAATACAGCCGCCGAACCCTCCGCCCGACATTCTAGCGCCATATACGCCCTCAAGACTTTGAGCTTTCTCAGCCAAAAAATCAAGTTCTGCACACGAAACTTGATAATCGTCTCTCAAAGAAATATGCGATTCATTAAGCAGTTTGCCCGCTAATGCAATATTATTTTTTTCGAGCGCCTCAGCAACGTCCAATACACGTTGATTTTCGGTTATTACATGCCTTGCCCTTGCAAGTTCAATCGGCTCTAATGCTCCGGATTGGCTATTTAGCATATCGATATTGACATCTCGCAGAGCTGATATTTCAGGATAGAACATTTTAAGCTTTTCCAATGCCGACTTACATTGCTGTTGACGCACCGGATATTCGCTTTGTCCTAAATTATGTTTAACTTTCGTATCTGCAATTAAAACCGTAACTTGTTCAGATGGCATTGGAATATGCCTAAAGCCTCGCGAGCGACAATCGAGCAACAGCGCTGTTCCCGCTCGAGCCAAAACACAAATAAATTGATCCATTATCCCGCAAGGTGAGCCGGCAAAGCTATGTTCCGCTTCTTGACATAAAAGGGCAAGTTCAACAGGGTCAAAATTATCATCAATAGCAGCCAAAAATGCTTTAGCATATGCAACTTCAATAGCTGCTGAGCTGCTTAGCCCGCCACCTACAGGCACATTACACGTTAAATATATATCAAGCCCGCACAACTCCTTTCCCGCTCTCAATAAAAGAGCGGCAACTCCCTTAGCATAATTGCCCCATGCAGGCTCATCCGGAACGATTGCCCCGTCAAGAGCAAATTCAATCTGTTCATTAAGGGTTTCACTAAATATTCGAACTTGCTTGTCTTCTCGACGAGCAGCTATAATTATTGCTTCTCGTTCGATAGCCATTGGCAACACAAATCCGTCATTATAATCCGTGTGTCCGCCTATGAGTTCCGCTCTGCCAGGAGCGCGAACAATTATCTGCGATTCATATCCGAAATGTTTGCGAAACGAAATTTCATATCGCTCTGCGTTTTTCAAATCGCATCTCCTGTTGATTCGCATGTATCCGTGCATGAATATAAATGTTCATGCACGGATACAAAAACAATTTCGATTTCAAATCATACCAAAAAACCCAATTCGGGCAATTTCCCGACGAGCGGTTCAACATATTCCCGATAGCTATCGAGAATATTATTGCCCTGTTCATTGATATATTCAGCTGGCAGCGATTTTGTCTCGCGTGCTACGGAGCTGAGTTCCGTCGAAACGGTTTCAATTCCGTAATTCGCGCCGTTTCCTATTCGCTTGATAGCAACCGAGCCGCTGTTCGATTCGCTTATTGCATAATCGACTGCTTTTTGACCTACAAGCCTAGCTTCACGCGCATCCACTTCACTCGCATATCCCGCAAACGAACGCTGAAGATATCCCAGTGTGTGCCCGAACCCTCAATTTCTTGCCAAGCTTCGCCTTGACTAAACCCGAAAGATAATCTCCCAACGCACCCGTACCGGACAGCTGAACGTTTCCGTGTGCATCCGTTTCTTTAAGTTGCGAAACTTTTGTAGCTATCGCTACACCCTCAGCATCGTGAATCCCTTCGCTGACAGCTATTACACATCGGGAATATTTTTTTAGCGTAGCCTCTACATCCGCTACAAATTTATCTTCGTTAAAATCAACTTCGGGAACATAAATCAGATGCGGGCCACAATCTTCACGAACTCTCGCCAAAACCGTAGCTGCCGTCAAAAATCCTGCATGTCTTCCCATAATTACATCTATTTTAACGCCCGGCAATGAGGCATTATCCCTATCGTCGCCCATCAACGCACTCGCTACGAATCTCGCAGCTGACCCGTATCCGGGACAATGATCGTTTACACGTAAATCGTTATCTATCGTTTTGGGAATATGATATACTCGCAAATCATAACCCTCAGCTGCTGCCACTTCATTTACAATTCTCGCTGTGTCAGCTGAATCGTTTCCCCCTATATAGAAAAAATATCTTATGTCATGCTTTCTGAACACATCGAATATTTTTTTACAATATTCCTCGTCAGGCTTATCTCGCGTCGAACCTAATGCTGACGAAGGAGTATTTGCAACAAGCTCGAGCGTTCTGCTATCTACATTATCCAATTCAATAAAATTCTCTTCGATAACGCCTCGAACGCCATGTCTTGCGCCAAGCAATCCGGTAATCGCATCGTATTTCCGTACCTGTTCGATAACTCCGACAAGAGATTGATTAATTACTTGCGTAGGGCCTCCCGATTGTCCGACAAGAGCTTTTCCTTTAATATCTGCCACTTTAAATACTCCTTATTCAAAAAAGCAATTTCCAATTATTGTTATAAGCGCCAAATAAAGCAATCCCACAACTTTGGTTTTCACAAAACCAGTCTGCTGTGAAAAAACTTTTATACACTAAAATGCAAAAAAATTCAAATTGCTTCTAAAACAGTTTTTGCAACAATTTCAATATCTTCCCTTTTAAGTTCAGGATAAATCGGAAGTGCAAGCGACCTCTTAGCAAGTTTCTCCGCTCGCGGAAAAGCACCTTCTTTATATCCCAGATAATCGAAACATTCCTGAAGGTGCAAAGGTACGGGATAATAGACCTCGCAGCCGATTTCACAATTACGCAGATGTTCTCGCACTTTATTACGATTATTTACTTGTATGCAATACTGGTTATATATCGATTCATTAAACGGCAATATTGTAGGAGTTACAACATCCGTCCCTTCAAACAACTCGTCATAAAGCTTTGCGTTCTGCTGACGTGCCATATGCCACTCGTCCAGATATTTTAATTTGACGCGTAGGACAGCTGCCTGAATCGCATCAAGCCTAAAATTTCCTCCTATATATTTGTGATGATATTTATCAACGCCCCCGTGCACACGCAACATTTTTATTTTTTCCGCTAATTTGGGATTATTCGTCGTAATCATTCCGCCGTCGCCGAATCCTCCTAAGTTCTTGCTCGGAAAAAATGAAAAACATCCTATATCTCCCAAACTCCCTGCCCGCCTACCTTTATATTTCGCACCTATTGCCTGTGCCGCATCTTCAATAACAACAAGATTATATTCTTTTGCTATTTCGGTTATCGGGTCCATATCGCAGCATTGGCCGAACAAATGTACGGGAATGATTGCTCGCGTCTTATCGGTAATAGCTTCTTTTATTTTGCTTGCATCAATATTAAAACTTATCGGGTCGATATCTACAAACACGGGCTTTGCCCCGGCTCGTGCAATTGAGCCAGCTGTTGCAAAAAAAGTATAAGGCGTTGTTATAATTTCATCGCCTTCCCGTATATCCAAAGCCATAACCGAGCAGAGCAGTGCATCAGTCCCGCTTGTAACGCCTATAGCGAAATCGCAATTACAATATTGAGCTATTTCTTTTTCGAATTGCTCGACCTGAGGCCCGAGTATGAACCATTGTGCCTCGCAAACCTCATCTATTGCATCTCGAACTTCATCGCGAATCGATGAATATTGAGCCTTTAAATCTAATAAAGGTATCGCCATTATTGTCTCCTAAATTTTGTAAATTACAATTTTATGATTTTAAATTATCAAGCTGTTTTTAAGCATTAGCTTTTTAGTCATTTCGAGAGTTTATTATTAACAATTTCATACGTTTCGCCAACGCTTATTTTCGATTTTATTATAACATTTGATTTTTTTTATTTTCCCTCTTGACTTTCGAAGCTATTACGGATATTGATTTAATACTCAGACTGCGGGGTAGAGCAGTTGGCAGCTCGTCGGGCTCATAACCCGGAGGTCGCAGGTTCGAGTCCTGCCCCCGCTATTTTTTATTTTTACGCCTTCATCAAGTTTTTCATTAACAGATGTTCCAAACGTGTTTTTCCTTATTTCATTATATCTATTCAGCGTAGCGCAAGAACGAAAACAGGCCTGCCCGGAACTGAACAATGTCATCGCGAGCGAGTCAAACCCTAAAACCGGATAATGCTGCATTTTGGGACAAGCGCTTAATCCTGAAAGTTTCAGCTTCTCGGAACAAGCTTCTGACATTGAAGTTTTAGGGCTTGACGAATGACGCGGCAATCTATTCATTCAATCATCAATCTCTTTTTTTCTTCACGAGGCAGGGAACACGAGAGAATTTAAGAGCTGATAGGCTTGTAGCTGACGAAGCATCGTCAGCTACAAGCCTATTCTCAATAATCGCATCAAGCAAACGATTTCGCCGATGCGAGCAAGAACGGGCTCCGCCTGCGAAAGATGTTTTGTTATTTCAAAGTCCGTTCGCGGGGAATGATTTTCGTTGTCGCATTATCTTTCGTCGCGAGCAAAAACGGGCTGTGCCCGTGCCATATCGTTGAGCGCAAGATTTTTTGTGAAGCTTTATAAAAATATATGATAGGTTTTAGGCTATTTAGCAAACATCCGTTTTCTTGAAAACAACAGTTTTTCAGTAGCGACTAATTCAGTTAATACGCTACATGTCTTCGTTTACGAAACAGCAAAAACATTCCGATAACAAGAAAGGCAATTGTGACGGGCTCGGGAAGATAAAAGGTTTCCACTTGTTCAAATTTATCATACATAATCGTTTGTTTTAATAAAGCAGGGGCAATATTGAGTTCGATGTTGGAATCTTGATTTTCGAGAATTTTGTTGACATATTGCCACGAGAAAGAGACCTCTTCCGCTTTTTTATTCGTAGCGTCAATGGAAAACATGTTTACAGGGTTTTTAGTGTCGATATTTATAGTTGCTGATGTAGCAGGACGAGAAATATTATTAAAATATAATGACGGTTGTCCGACATAAGTTGCAAAAGCGGTCGATAGAGAAACAGTTAATGTAAATGTTACTGTCAATAGATGAATATAGATATTTCGCTTCATATTTTCTCCTCCTGATTTAGCCAAAATTCCGTTCCCAATCCTTATTCGCTCTCGTTCTCAGAGCGTTATGTAACAACATATAAAAAACCGGCTATAGAGAATATCTCACTCTCCCTATGCCGGTTATCGTTTTCCATTAAAAAAAGTCGGCTTCAGCACTTCCACGCTTCCTCACCGACTTGCAAATAATGTATCAAATAACACAGAAATTGTCAAGGACTTTTTTATTAAATTTTTTTTATTCGAAAATATCCTTTTCTTGGGCACGGGCTCGCTCTTCGAGTTTTTCCTGTAGCTTATCTTCTCGAATTTTCTTAGCTTGCGGGCTGTCAGGATATTCGTTGAGTACGTATTTTACGAGTTCGAGTGCCTGAATAAAATTTTCCCTTTTGATTAGGTCTTTGATTTGTTCCTCGAGTTGCTGTCTTTTTTCTATTTCAGCATTTGCACGAAGAGTATCCATTTTTTCTCTCAGCAGTTCAGCCTCCGGACTGTCGGGATATTTCTCAATAAGCTGTTGAGCAATAGCAAGAGCGTCATTCCATCGCTTTCGTGTAATCGAACGTTGGATGTCCGCTTCCATTCGTTTGATTTGTTCCGTACGAAATTTTTGTCTCTCTTGGCTTACTTGAGCAACAAGCTCTTTTGCTTGTTCTTCGTCGGGATGTTTTTCGAGCAAGATTTCAGCTTGCTTAACAGCTTTATCCCATGCACTTATCGCAATAAAATCATTTATTAGCTTACGTGCCTTTGCCAATTCCTGATTAAAGGCTTCTCTCCTTTTCTGTTCAAGTCGGGATAGCTTTTCCTTAAGCTCATCCTTTTCGGGATATTTTTTGATTAGAGTATCCAAAATAGCTCTCGCACTTGCCCATTCGCTCTTTTCGATGAATTTGTCAATTTCCGTAAGCGTGTTTTGTATTTTTTGATTTGCGAGAAATTCGTATTTTTTACGTTTGCGTTCATCATCAAGCAAAATATTTTCACTAATTTCGTTAAGCAACTTTGTTATCTGCGAAGCTTCAAGAGTTAACTGTTTATTTTCTTTTTCTATTTGCATTGATGGATTTTCGGTATGTGTTGTTGTGGGTTGAATTACAACGGGATTTGTTGACTTATTCGCTAAATCTCGAAGCTGACGCAATATTAAAAATAATACGAACATTATCACTCCCGCAGCAAATAATATGCATGCGGATGTGATAATCAGCATGTTAATTTCCCTGTTTGCACTTGAGTTAATTATTTTCCAGAGAGCATATATCACAAATGCTATTGAAAGGATTTTGATAAAGAGGGCAAAACACATAATACCGACAGAGGACATTGCTTGCAAAAATTTGAGTTTCGGTTTGGCCTGTTCGTTTTGACTGGATATGTTTATCATAATCGCCTCGCTACAAAGTCCGACATTTGTATAAGCGATTGCTTTGGCTGACAATCCGGAAAATTTGTTATTTGCTTATTAGCAAGGATTGTCAACTCGTCAATCTTATTTCGAGTATATAATATGCTTTTATTAGATTCAAGTAAACTCCTGATTTTGTCGAGATTGTCTTTTGCGTGTTCTACAAGTGCAAAAAATGTTTCTATATCGGATTTATTTGCGGTCTCTAAAAAATGAATTACCGGAAGAGTAGCTTTTCCTTGTGATAAATCTCGTCCCGTGTCTTTTCCTATTATTGAATTGTTGCTGTTAATATCGAGCAAATCGTCTGCGATTTGAAAAGCAAGTCCCAAATATCTGCCATAATTTTCGAGTAATAATATTTCAGTATTTTTGGCGTGTGATAAGCTCGCTCCCAAATTACAACAGAGTTTATATAAACTTGCTGTTTTCCGGTCTATAATTTGCATATACTCACTTTCAGCCATTTTCCAATCATTTTTTCTCAACGTTTGTGTTATTTCGCCTTTGCAAATAATTTCCGTTGTTTTTGAGATTTTACGAGCGGAATCAATATCTTCGGTGGCGTTGCATAAATCGAAGGCTTTACTTAATAGAAAATCTCCAAACAATACGCTGGCTTGATTTCCCCAAAGATGATTTAATACTCGCCGATTTCTTCGCATATCAGCTTCGTCGATAACATCATCATGAATTAAAGTTGTAAGGTGAATGAGTTCTAATATTACGGCAAATTCTATATGTGAATTTGTAATATTTCCGCAGACAGCTCCCGAGATTAAAAGTAATGCGGGGCGAAGCAATTTTCCCTTGTAATGTGCGACATATTCGCAAAGTTCATCCAAGCCTTTTGTATTGTCGCTGAGAATTTCGTTTAGCCTATTTTGAACAAGAGCAAGCTCATTGCGTATCGGTTTATATATTTCCGCTAATCGCTTATTTTGCTGTGTTTGTATATTTTGATTTTCCAACATATTCGGTCTCTTATGTTTTATTCGTTATTAAGTGATATTTTTAA
>CAZKNI010000333.1:0-4639 GCA_964554055.1 uncultured Phycisphaerae bacterium
CTTTCGTTTTCCTTTTTCCGCAAGGGACGCGGGAAACAATTTTCGCCGTCGCAGCGTCTCTCGTTGCGAGCAAAAACGGGCTTTAGCCCGTCAATCCTCAATCTTCAATCTAAAATCATAAATCTTTTTCCAGCCTATTCTATTTCTTTCTATTTTCACTCTATTTCTCTCTATTCGCTGTGTTTTTACCCGTTTTTCGTCGCTTTGGGAAAATTTCTTTCTTTCGATTTTCTCAGCTGCAAGCCAGCCAACAAGTTACGCATATTCCGCAAAAATTGTTAACACAAAAATTTGCATTTTTACTTTTTTGTGTCATCTTTAACATGGATGGATTCGCAAATCCTTCCGCTGTTTGACAAGTGAATAAGACAAAATCATCAACAGGCAATTTTCACCGGACATCTTTTCTTCGTTTAGCTGCTTTGCGATTTGTTATCTTCTTCGTCTTTTTTCTCGTCTTCTTTCGGCATCTTCATTATCGTTCTACATTTCGGAAAAGCGCTACAGCCGAGGAATTTGCCCCTGCGAGAAACGCGGACAGCCATCGGGCTGCCACATTTCGGACATTTAACATCTGTCAGTTCGACTTTCTTTTCAGGCCAATCGATAGCTAATCCCTCGGGAATAGGCAACGTCGTTTTACAGTCCGGATAGCCGCTACACGCCAAAAATTGCCTGCCTCTAAAGCGCTTCGCTATCATAGGCTTGCCACATTCGGGACACGCGACCCCGACCTCGTCGGGCTTAACTTTAGGAAGAGGCCTGCCTTGCTCGTCGCACGGAATTGTCGTTTTACAATCGGGATATTTCGAACATCCCAAAAAAGTCCCGTATCGCGATTTTCTAAGCAACATTACAGCTCCGCATTTCGGGCATTTATGCTCACTTTCTTGAGGCTGTTCTTTCTTTATTGGACGACCTTCATCGTCAACGGAACAGGCGTTTTGACATTCCGGATAGCCGCTACACGCAAGGAAACGCCCGCTTTTAGTCCAGCGATAGAGCATATCTCGCCCACAAAGTTCACACTTATACGGGCTGACTTCTGTTTGCTTCTCCATATTTTCAAGTGCCCGCTCAAGGCTATTTTTGAATGGCTCATAAAACTCGCTTAAAACCGAGACCCAATCCAAATGCGCCTCTTCTATTTTATCAAGCTGATGTTCCATATACGATGTAAACTTAACATCCATTATTTGCGGAAAATGCTCGATAAGCTGCTTCGTTACGACTCGTCCCAAGTCGGTCGGATAAAATCGCTTTTCTTTTTTCTCTACATATCCGCGCTTTTGAATTGTCGAAATAATATTCGCATAAGTGCTCGGACGACCGATGCCTGCAGCTTCAAGAGTTCGAACTAAAGACGCCTCATTAAATCGCGGAGGAGGCTGAGTAAAATGTTGCGTCGATGACAAATCAACAAGATTAAGAGTCTGCTGAACTTCCATTGGAGGAAGCTGAGCATCCGCACCTTCAAGCCGTTCGGGCAACAGCTTTAAAAATCCTGCAAATGACAATATTCTGCCCAACGACTTAAATTGACCTATATGATTATCACTTTTCGCCTCTATAATTGCTTCGGTTACATTCCATATCGCAGGTTTAGTCTGAGACGCAACAAAACGACGCCAAATCAAATCGTAAAGCCGAAACTGCTCACGCGTGAGATATTGTTTGACATCTTCCGGACGACGATTCACATCAGTTGGCCTAATCGCTTCATGGGCCTGTTGTGCCTGCGCTTTGGACGCATAATAATTGGGGCTCTCGGGCAAATATTCTTTACCCAAAGCCTCTGCTATATAATTACGCACGCTATTAATTGCTTCCGGCGCTATATGAGTCGAATCGGTACGCATATATGTAATAAGCGCAACCGAACCTTCATGGCCAAGCTCGACACCCTCATAAAGCTGCTGAGCTATACGCATCGTTCGCTCAGCTGTAAAATTCAACCTACTTGATGCCTGCTGTTGAAGCGTTGCTGTTGTAAACGGACCGGGGGGCTTTTCTTTGCGCTGTTTGATATTAAGCTGAGCAACTCGATATTCCGCTTTAGACAACGATTCTCTTATCTCACTTGCCTGCTTTTCATTAGCCGCTTTAAACGTTTCGCCATCTATTTTTATAAGCTCCGCTTTGAACAGATGATATTTTTCGAAAATCCCTTTCAGCTTTTTCAAGTCGGGCTTATCTTTATATCTTTCACGATACTTGTTATATATTCGTAACGCCTTATCGAGATTATCCGCTGTCCCCAAAACAGCTGTTATTCGCCAATATTCTTCAGGCGTAAATTTTTCTATCTCTTCTTCACGCTCAACAATAAGCCTAACCGCTACCGATTGAACCCTTCCTGCTGAAAGATTTTTTGCTATCTTTTTCCACAACAAAGGGCTAAGCTGATATCCAACGATTCTATCGAGTATTCGTCTTGCCTGCTGAGCATTAACTTTGTCCATATCAATCTTCTTAGGCTCCTGAAACGCCTGATTGATTGCACGTTTAGTTATTTCATTAAATATCACACGATGAGTTTTGCTCTCGGGCAATTTCAATGCTTCCGCCAAATGCCAAGCTATCGCTTCACCTTCTCGGTCAAGGTCTGTCGCAAGATATACAGAATTAGCCCCATCACAAACCTTTTTCAGTTCGTTAATTATTTTCTTCCGTGAAGGCAAAATACGATACGTCGGCTTGAATTGATTTTCTATATCAACGCCAAAAGTCCTTTGAGGCAAATCTCGTATATGACCCATTGACGCTTTGACAATAAAATTCGAACCTAAATATCGATTGATTGTTTTCGCTTTCGCAGGAGATTCTACGATTACCAAAGACTTTCCATTTTTCGCTTTTTCGTTTTTCGTCGATTCACTCATAGGCAATTCATATTAATTGATAATAAAATTTAAATCGGCAAATATACACATTCATCAAAAATATAAATCGATAACACATAAATATATATGTTATTAATAAAAACAAATGAACTCTTAACGTTATCACCCCAAAAAACAATTGTCAAGAGTATAAAAAACATCGGGCATCAAATATATCTCTAACAATTATATACTCGACACCCGATTACATCTTTTCCGCTTTTATTTTAACACTCGTCTATGCAAAAATTCGCCATTAATTTATCGCAACCGTCGCATTATTTTTCTGCGACTCAAGAGCAGCTGTAAATAGCTTATGCGACAACGCAACTTCCTCGGGCTTAACACAACCTGCAAACTTACTCAACGGCTTACCCTTTGTCAACTCATACACAAAAGCTGCCCACATCTGCAAAATCGCATCGGGAAAACCGAATTCAAATATTCCGCCCGTAATACTCTTAAACGCTGGAGTATAGCCAACATCTATCTGCTGCCAAGCTTGCTCTCCTCCGGAATATTCCATAACTTCAAGCCGACGAGGATTCGTCGTACTAAATCGAGCTGAAACCTTTGTACCGAGAATTTCAACATACCAGGTATCTGTCTGACCCGGCGCTATGCGAAATGTGCGTATCGTCCACGGAAAACTTTGGCCACTGGATTCATCTTTTGCTTCGCACAGCAAAGTTGCATTATCCCAAGTTTCGCACGGAACACGTCCTCCTTTACCGTCAGGACGCTCGGAAACAATATTCATAAGTGCTGCACGAACATTTTGCGGAATCCAGCCGGCACGAAACGGAACATGACAGGCATGCATTCCCAAATCACCCATAACCCCATATTCACCGTTCATGTCTATCATACGTTTCCAATTTATTGGCTTATCAGGATTCAAATCGCTCGAATGCAAAAAACCCGTATTAACTTCGATAATCGTACCGAACGCTTCATCTTCTATCATTCTGCATATTCGTTGAACAGCTGGAAAAAACGGAAATTCCGAACTGCAACGCACAAATACATTCGGATGACTCTCGATACAATCGCAAATAGCATCATTAGCAGGCTTGTCTATTCCGAACGGTTTTTCTCCGAGCAGATGCTTCCCAGCTGATATCGTATCACAATATATCTGCCGATGTAAATTATGGGGAACAGCGCAATAAACCGCTTCGACCTCTTCATTGGCAAGCAATGCCTTATAATCCTTCGTCGATTGCTTAATAGACGGAAAATGCCTTTTGTACCAGTCAAAAATCGACTCATTAGCATCGCAAATAGCAACTATCTCAGGCTTAACATCCATGTCAAGCAAATGACACCAGCGAGCTGACGCACTTGCAAACTCTCTGCCCATCAAGCCACAACCTATTATTCCGAATTTTATCGTTTTCATTACTGATATCTCCTCGTCTCAAAGTTCAATCAAATCTAATAGCCAAGCTCTTTTTCAACTTCACCTATCGACTCGTCAATGATATCCATCGCTTTAGCTGCAACCTTTTCAGTCATTACGATAGGAGGCGACATACGAAGAATATGACCGGCAGGAATCCAAGCAAGTCCCTTCGAAAATGCCCGTTGATATACGAGTTTGCCAGCTTCATCGAAAGGCTCTTTTGTTTGACGATTCTTTACAAGCTCAACTCCCATCAAACACCCGACACATCGAACATCACCTATAATTGAATGTTGAGACTTCATCTGCTCAAGGCGTTTGAGGAAAAACTTTTCAAGCTCTTTAGCATGAT
>CAZKNI010000334.1:0-2671 GCA_964554055.1 uncultured Phycisphaerae bacterium
CTCGATTTTACACGTAATCCTTTCAATTTGGAGCAGCGATTCAATATAGATAAGCTTAGCGAGGAGGTAAGAGAATATTTAATTGCAAGAAAAATAACTCAAAGATTGCCAATAGAAAGATTGCAAGCTCTAAATCCCCCAGCGATTGAATTTTATCGTAGCAAAGGGATTAACATTGCTAAAAAGCCTCTTGAAATTGCCCTTTGCTCGCAACACAACAACGGCGGAATATCCGTAGATGTTAACTGGCAGAGTAATCTTAAGAATTTATATGTTATAGGCGAACTTGCGGGAACTCATGGCGTTAAGCGTCCCGGCGGAGCTGCTCTGAATTCGGGTCAAGTAGGAGGATTACGTGCCGCTAAGCATATATCAAAGCATTTTGAACCGATGAGAGATTATTCTGACGCTGGCAAAATCGATGAGTTATTTCATCGGTGGAAAAAGCGAATACAAGGCACTGTTTCGCCTAAGCAAACAATTGACTATATCAGGCGGACGATGGACATCTCAGCCGGTATTATTCGCAGAAAAGAACAGGTAGAGCAAGCGATTAAAGAATTAGCGGATACATATTACAAAATTTGTTCAACCGGTTGGCGTGTATCTGATAGCAAAGATTTTCTCGACGCTATTCGTGCGGACAATCTTCTTATAACAGCGATAGCTTATTTGCACAATATTCTTGCATATTTACAAGCTTCGGGCGGGTCGAGAGGCAGCGCTCTTGTTCAAGATAATTCATCATTCGTTCCCGAGAACATAGCATTAAGAGATATTATTATTGCAACGAAATTTAACGATACACATTCCGAAAGCAGTCTTTGTACAAGCTGGCAAATGCCTGTGCGTAAAGTGGAATACAAATCGCCTTCATTTGAAGAAATTTACCTGAAATCTTTGAAATTTTACGGAGACAAATTATGACAGACCCACGTTTGACAAAACTTGCGGAATTGCTTGTTAGCTATTCGGTAGAGATTAAGCCAAATCAACTTGTAAGAATTTCGGGCTCAAGTATTGCTTCGCCTCTTATCGTCGAATTATATAAAGCTGTTATCAAAGCGGGGGCACATCCTCTTGTATATATGACTCCTGACGAGATTAGCGAGATAAAATATAAATATGCAAACGATGAGCAATTGAAATATATATCGCCAACAGCGTGGTCGATGGTCGAAAATATCGATGCCTCGATAGGAATTTGGGCTGAAAGCAACACAAAGGCATTGAGCAATTGCGACCCCTCGCGACAGGCTCTTGCTTCTGCTGCACAGAAGCCCATAAAAGACAAATTCTTCGAGCGAGCAGCTAAGGGTGAGTTGAAATGGGTAGGCACTCAATTTCCGTGCAACGCTAGTGCACAGGATGCTGAGATGTCTCTTTCGGAATATGAGGAATTTGTTTATAAAGCGGGCCTTTTACATCTGGAAAATCCTGCTGATGAATGGCAGAAAATAGCTGAGCGTCAGCAGCGCCTTGCGGATTTTCTCAATAGCAAAGAAGAGATACGCATTACGACGTCAGCCGGTACGGATATTAGGTTTAATGTTGCGGGAAGGAAATGGATAAATTGTTGTGGACATGAGAATTTTCCTGACGGAGAAGTTTTTACAGGTCCGGTTGAAGATGCAACTGAAGGAACGATAATGTTTAGCTTTCCCGCTGTACATGGCGGGCGGGAAGTTAGCGATGTGATTTTAACATTTAAAGCTGGCAGAGTTGTTGACGCTAGTGCAAGCAAAAATGAGGAGTTTTTGCTAAAAATGCTTGAGCAGGACGAAGGCGCTAAGATATTGGGTGAGCTTGCTTTCGGTACGAATTATTCGATTCGGAGATATACGAAAAATACGTTATTCGACGAAAAAATTGGCGGAACGGTACATTGTGCCGTAGGCTCAGCTTATCCGGAAACGGGCGGGAAAAATCAATCGGGCTTACACTGGGATATGGTTTGCGATTTAAGGCAAGGCGGAAAAGTCTTTGCTGACGGCGAATTAATAAGCGAGAACGGAAAATTTTTGAATCCCGATTGGCCTAGCTGATTTCGTTAAGCCTAACATATCAAGCGTTATCTGTTATTTTTGAGTTTATTCGCTGGGAATAATTTTCGCTGTCGCAGCGTCTTTCCTTGCGGATAAAAACGAGTTACACCCGACAAGCTAAACGCAGCAATTTCGTTTCTGCATTTCCGAAGAGCGATTTTGCTTACATTTTGATTTTCGGAAAAACGAGTTGCAATATCGCAATTTCTTTTTGTTAGCCAAATCAGCTTAAGCTGTTTTACATTCTCACATTTCGCGGGCTTGCCCGATTTTGCGCTTGCGAGATGAAGCGTAACGCAATGAGTAACTTTATTGGAACGTGTAACATTACAAATATGAGAACAAGTAAAGACCTGCACGAAGCTGAACAACGTCATTGCGAGCGAAGACGAAGGCGCAGCGCGGCTGAAAGTGTACCGAAGGCATCCCGTTGGGACAGCCGGTGCAATCTCGTTTTCTTACGTTGCGCGAAAAGCGATTTTCATCGTCGCATCATCCCTCGCCGCGAGCAATATCGGGCTTTAGCCTGCGAATAGATTATCGTTTTCGAAAGACACAAAAAGCTGTCATATTTGCGCGAGAAAATTTAAAAGCTGATAGGCTTGTCGCTGACGAATGCTTCGTCA